>NZ_OY829949.1 GCF_963556105.2 uncultured Tolumonas sp. | reverse complement strand
AGATCTGATTGTTGCAGGCCACACTGCTGGCTAATAACACGGCATTGGTCGGTAACTCAAAGGTTTCGCCATGCCAGTGGAAAACATGCATGGTGGCTGGTAATGGCAGCACATCGCCTGATGCCGCCACGGCGGTAATATCAAACCAACCGATCTCTTTGGCATAGTTGGAATAAATCCGCGCCCCTTGGCAGCTAGCGATCAGCTGGGCGCCCAAACAGATGCCGACAATCGGTTTTTCCGCCGCAATCGCCTGTGCCAGAAAGGCTTTTTCCGCCACCAGCCAAGGGTAATGCGATTCATCATTTACACTCATTGGCCCGCCGAGCACAATCAGCAGGTCGGTTTCATTTACATCAGGCAACGGATCATTAGCATATAAACGGCAATAATGAATTTCTGCGTTGTGTTGCACTAACCAAGGTTGAATATTACCTAATTCCTCAAAAGGAACGTGTTGTAAAACAGAAACGCGCATGGTCTTGTTCCGAATAATGAATTAAAACTGCATGAATAAAACAGACCACAGCGGCTCAACGTTAAACGGATAACAGAGCAAAAATGGCCGCTGCCTGAATGCGTCATATTCTCAATTCAGACAGCAGAAGGGAAGGCTAAATTTGCGATTGTAGATAATTTTGCAAACCAATCTGATCAATTAAACGCAGCTGTTTTTCCAGCCAGTAGGCGTGATCCACTTCGGTATCATCCAACTGTTTTTCCAGCATTTCACGGGTCTGATAATCCTGCTCAGCCTCACACAGCTTAATGGCCGCTTT
The DNA here is from genome assembly GCF_963556105.2 of uncultured Tolumonas sp. Classification (NCBI taxonomy): domain Bacteria; kingdom Pseudomonadati; phylum Pseudomonadota; class Gammaproteobacteria; order Aeromonadales; family Aeromonadaceae; genus Tolumonas; species uncultured Tolumonas sp. The sequence goes on along the minus strand of NZ_OY829949.1, from coordinate 8,205 downwards.
CAGGTTTTTAACCACGCTGTATTCCAGTTGCAGATCGCTTTTCAGCATATCCGGCACGGTTTTCCCCACATTAAGCGGTTCACGCAGCATCATCTCTGGTGTGCCTTCGAGAAACAGAATACGCTCAATGATCCACGCAGCATGCTGTTTCTCTTCATCCGATTCATGGCTGATACGTTCGAACAGCTTGTTGTAGCCCCAATCCTGATACATACGGGAATGAATAAAATACTGATCGATGGCCGTTAATTCGCCCGCCAGCAACTTATTCAGTTCCGCAATGACAATGGGTTTTCCTTGCATGATTCTCCCCTTACATCTGACTTTGCAGATAGTTCTGAATACCGGTGGTCGCGATCAAATTCTGCTGCGTTTCCAGCCAATCCAGATACTCTTCCTCATACTCCAGAATATCCTCCAGCAGATCACGGCTGACGAAATCAGCCGCCTGTTCCGTCAACTGGATCGCTTCGCGCAATAACAGCAGCTGATCTTGTTGCAGCGACAGATCGCATTGCAGCATCTCTTCGGCATGCTCACCGATACGCAAATATTCCAGATTCTGTAAATTGGGCAGCCCGTCTAAAAACAAGATCCGTTCAATCAGGGCATCGGCTTGTTTCATGTCTTTGATCGATTTTTTGAACGCATGTTCATTCAAAGCATTAAAACCAAAATGGCGGAATAAACGGGCGTGCAGAAAATATTGGTTGATGGAGCTCAACTCCCAGGTCAACACCTTGTTGAGCATCGCGATGACTGCTTTATCGCCTTGCATGGCCAATCCTCATGTGGTGAAAAGCTATACGATTTAGCCTAATCCTTACGGTGGATTTAGCAACTTAATTAACATCTATAACGCATCTTTTTTACAGTTTAGTACATTAGCATTGCCGTATAAAAAAACAGCAAATCTATTGCTTCATTTCTTAATGAGAATTATTATTAAATGGAGTGAAGCAGGAGGTTGCGATGATCATTTGTCATTGTCATGCAGTGAATGACCGGCAGATTAAAGAGGCTGTTGAAAACGGCATTGATACCGTTCGCGGATTACATCGGGAGCTGAAAGTAGGCAGTACCTGTGGACGTTGCCTGCCCCAAGTACGTCGAGTGTTGGAAACCACCCTGCTGCAGATCGCGGAACCTACCACCACAAAGCAGGTGGCCTGAAAACCGGGTAACTGACTGTTCTCAACACTGAACCGGCACCACCTCCCGCTATATTCCATACGCCGGACATTATTACGATTACCAACAGCAAAATAGTGACTGGCCAGCAATTATTTCCACAATCAGCACTATCCCGCGATTTGTAATTTTACCTTAGTCTCATCTTCAGCCATGCTTACAATGTATCGGATCACGGATAGAGCCTATGCTGCTGGAATTGATTAAAGGTGTGGCACTGTTGTTATCGCTGTGTTTATTGCAGGGATTTAATGTGCGCCTTTGTCAGGGGCATAAAGTATTACAACAAATCATCGCCGGATTGCTGTTTGGTGGCATTACCGTGATTGGCATGATGGTGCCGGTGCATATCGCGGAAGGGGTTATCTTTGATGCCCGTTCGGTCATTCTGATCATGGCCGGTTTGTTTGGCGGGCCAGCGGTTGCTATTAGTGCCGGTCTGATTGCCGGTGCATACCGTTTCTGGCTTGGCGGTGGCGGCTATCCGGTGGGGCTCGCCACCATTATAACTTGTGTATTACTCGGGCTGGCCTATCGTCGAATATGCCAGGCTGGCTGGGTTAAAAATGGCCCCATTGAGCTGCTGCTATTTGGCTTTGTGGCCCATGTGATCATGGTACTGATATTCACGCAACTGCCCGCTTCAGTGCTCACCACCGTGATGCACGATATCGCACTCCCGTATGTATTCACCTTTTCTCTCGGCACCATGATCCTGGGCCTGATGATGCAAGACATCGTCAACCGAACCAATACCGAGCAAGCCTTACATGCTAGTGAAGCTCGTCTGAGAGCCATTGTGCAAGCGATCCCCGATTTAATGGTGATCATTGATGAAGATGGTCACTATGTTGATGTACTACCCTCAACCAACCATCAATTGTATGAACCGGCCTTGGCTTTAATCGGCAAAAAATTACACACTGAACTCCCGCAAGAAAACGCAGATAAATTATTAGCCACTGTCCGCGACAGCATCCGTTTACAACAAACACAAACCATTGAATATGAGCGCGACGGTGTTATCGGTCGCCGGCTGGTTGAGGGGCGAGCACAACCACTGGGTTACACCGTTAACAATAAACAGGTTGTCGTGTTTCTGGCGCGGGACATTACGGATCGCAAAATTAAGGAAGATGAAATTGCCTATCTGGCATTTTACGACCCACTGACCAGCCTGCCAAACCGACGTTTGCTGCAAGATCGTCTGCATCTGGCCTTAGCAAACAGTAAACGCAGCGGACAACGCGGGGCATTGTTGTTTATTGATCTGGATAATTTCAAAACCCTCAATGACACCTTAGGCCATGATAAAGGCGATCTGCTGCTACAACAGGTTGCAACCCGCATCAGAGAGTGTGTTCGGGAATGTGACACCGTCGCGCGGCTGGGCGGGGATGAATTTGTCGTCATGCTCGAAGAATTAAGCCACATCGAAGAGGTCGCTGCCGCTCAGGCCAAAATGCTTGGGGAAAAAATCCTGATGAAATTGCGACATCCCTATCTGATTGCTGGTTATGAAAATAATAGCAGCGCCAGTATCGGTATTACGTTGTTTCAAGCGCATCAGGAAAGTAGCGATGAGCTGATGAAACGCGCCGACATCGCCATGTATCAAGCCAAATCGGCCGGACGCAATACACTGCGCTTCTTTGATAATAAAATGCAGGCGATCGTTACGTCCCGTGCCGAACTGGAAAATGATCTACGGGAAGGCATTCGTCAGCAACAGTTGCTGCTGCATTATCAGCCGCAGGTTGATGTCACTGGTCAGATCATCGGTGCAGAAGCGTTAGTACGCTGGCAACATCCACTCCGTGGCATGGTCTCGCCCGCCGAATTTATTCCATTGGCGGAAGAAAGTGGTTTAATTTTAGCCTTGGGTGAGTGGGTGCTTTATGAAGCCTGCCAGCAGTTGCGACGCTGGGCAGAACAACCGGCGCTGGCACATATTTCATTGGCCGTAAATATCAGCGCCCGGCAGATCCACCAGCCTGATTTTGTCGATCAGGTGTTAACCACCATTCATAACGCAGGAATAACGCCCAGCAGTCTGAAACTGGAACTGACTGAAAGTTTATTGCTGGAAGATACCGAAGATATCATCCACAAAATGACAGCACTGAAAACCTGTGGCGTTGGTTTCTCACTGGATGACTTTGGTACCGGGTATTCATCACTGGCTTATCTGAAACGTTTGCCATTGGATCAACTGAAAATCGATCAATCGTTTGTACGCGACCTGCTCACTGATCCAAACGATGCCGCGATTGCCAGCACCATCGTCACTTTAGCTCAGAGTATGGGCTTGAATGTCATTGCGGAAGGGGTGGAAACCGACGCACAACGTCAATGTCTCGAAGAGTTGGGTTGTTATGCTTATCAAGGCTATCTGTTTGGCCGCCCCGCCACTGCAGATATGCTCTCTGTTGCCACTGCTGAAAAAATTGCTTAATGCACTCTGTTATTGCCCCTAATTTTTCTACTACCAAGAATAATGACATTTGTGGCCACTTTCTTTGATAACGCAAAAAGTGCCAAACGGCGATTTTTATGCGACTAAATAACGAAACAGGTGCGGCAATTCATCCGAAATAAGCACCTATAACCAAATATATTTTTATCGTAAAAATATCTGTTTCTTTGCCATTTAGATCATTTTATTTACACACTCAAATAAAACCCATTTATTGTTAATTTAAACACTTAATAGTGTTAATTAAATGTTGCATCAGTCATTCTCTGGTATTCTTAGTAACATTTCATCAACAAAATATATCTAACTGATAATTATAGGTTTTATTTTAAAAAAGCCTGTTTTTATTCATAAAAACACACCGCCGCCAACCGCTAAAATCCAAATCCCCGTTTGTTACACTCAAATTCAAAATCAGATGATCTTTTCCATACATCTTTCCAACACAAAAACAACAAAGCAGCATCAAATGCCGATAAAACAACCAAAAAAAGCGGTATATTCGATATAAGACGAGCATCACAGATAATTAACCCAGTAAAATATAGTTTTCACCACCGTTGATGTCGCGGTTTATCAGATAACCTCTGGTTTGACAGTTAACCTTCACCGTTGCTATCGGTTTTTTGAATTCCGGTAACCACGGATAACGGCGATCACTCCATAGCGCGCATGGCTTATATCCCGACTAACTGACTTTTTACTGGTGTTCATTTCGGAGACACTTATGAATACAGCTCAATCAGATATCACCCTCTCTGCTGGTCAAGATATTAGCCCAGCCCGGGAAAACAGCTCGCCCTTGGCATGGCGCAAGACCGACACCATGTGGATGCTGGGTTTATATGGCACTGCGATTGGGGCCGGGGTTCTGTTCCTGCCGATTAATGCCGGTGTTGGTGGCCTGTTACCACTATTTGTCATGGCGCTATTGGCTTTCCCAATGACGTTTTTTGCGCACCGCGGGCTCACACGGTTTGTTCTATCCGGTAAAAATCCGGGTGAAGATATTACGGAAGTCGTCGAGGAACACTTTGGAGCCGGCGCGGGAAAACTGATCACGCTACTCTATTTTTTCGCTATTTATCCAATTTTGCTGGTCTACAGCGTGGCAATCACCAATACAGTCACCAGTTTTATTACCCATCAACTGCACATGACTGCACCGCCACGGGCTTTACTGGCGCTTTTGCTGATTACCGGGCTTATGACGATTGTCCGTTTCGGTGAGCAATTCATTGTTAAAGCGATGAGTATTTTGGTCTTCCCATTTGTTGCCGTATTGATGCTTTTAGCTCTTTATCTGGTTCCACATTGGGATACTGCGGTCTTTAATACCATTTTGCAGGCCACCCCAAGCAGTCATAGTTTCTCGGTTACTCTGTGGTTAGCCATTCCGGTGATGGTTTTCTCCTTCAACCATTCGCCGATTATTTCTGCTTTCGCTGTGGCTAAACGGGAAGAGTATGGTCATCATGCAGAGCAGAAATGTTCCCGTATTCTGACTTACTCACACATCATGATGGTGTTGACGGTCATGTTTTTCGTTTTCAGCTGTGTACTGAGCCTGTCGCCAGATAATCTAGCTGAAGCCAAAGCACAGAACATCACCATACTTTCCTATCTAGCAAACCATTTTAACTCCCCCATCATCGCTTATATGGCCCCGATTATTGCCACGATTGCGATCACGAAGTCTTTTCTTGGCCACTATCTGGGCGCCAAAGAGGGCTTTAACGGCATGCTGATTAAATCATTACGCAGTCGCGGCAAAACCATCAGCCCGAAAAAGCTGAATGCCATTACCGTGATGTTTATGCTACTGACCACTTGGCTCACCGCCACATTAAACCCCAGCATTCTTGGTATGATCGAAACATTAGGTGGCCCTATCATCGCCATGCTGCTGTTCTTAATGCCGATGTATGCCATTCATAAAGTGCCAGGCATGCGGAAATACAGCGGACGGATCAGTAATCTGTTTGTCACCCTGATGGGGTTGATAGCTATCTCTGCCATTTTGTTCAGCCTGTTTGGTTAACGACAGAAGGCCGGTGCCACTGCGCCGGCCACTACTGCTCAACACAGAATATCCTCACTGAACCCTGATAACTGGAACGAATATGGTTAGCGTATTTGATATTTTCAAAATTGGTATTGGACCCTCCAGCTCCCATACCATCGGCCCGATGAAGGCCAGTAAACTTTTTGCTGATGCGTTAATTCATCAGGGTTATCTGCCCGATGTCACCCGTATTGTGGTCGATCTCTATGGGTCGCTCTCATTAACCGGAAAAGGGCATCATACCGACATTGCAATCATCATGGGGTTGGCTGGTAATCAGCCGGAAGATGTTGATATTGATGCAATTCCAGCCTTCATGAAAGAGGTTGCAGCACGTGGTCGGTTGCCGATGGATCAGGGCCGCCATGAAGTTGATTTTTTCCCAGACACCAGCATTGTCTTCAATAAATACAATCTGGCACTGCATGAAAATGGGATACGGCTGACCGCGCTGGCGGGTGAACAGATCCTTTACAGCAAGACCTACTACTCCATTGGGGGCGGTTTTATCATTGATGAGGAACATTTCGGGGAACATAATCAGTCTGATAGCCGCATCACGGTACCCTACCCGTTCCGCTCAGCGACGGATCTGTTACGCCACTGTAAAGAGTCCGGCTTATCACTCTCCGGCATCGTGATGCAAAATGAGTTGCAGCTGCACAGCAAAGCCGACATTGATGCTCATTTCGCCAATGTCTGGCGAGTCATGCAAGAGGGGATCGAACGTGGCAGCAAAACCGAAGGGTTATTACCTGGCCCCATGAAAGTACCGCGCCGTGCCTCTTCATTACGTTGCATGCTCGACACCAAAGATAAATTCAACGTTGACCCAATGAATGTTATCGATTGGATCAACCTGTTCGCCTTTGCGATTAGTGAAGAAAATGCTGCCGGTGGCCGTGTCGTAACGGCGCCAACAAACGGTGCTTGTGGACTGATCCCAGCCGTACTCGCCTATTACGATAAATTCATTTGTCGAGTGACGCCGGAGGCTTATACCCGCTATTTTCTGGTCGCTGGTGTTGTTGGCGTGCTCTATAAAATGAATGCCTCTATTTCAGGTGCCGAGGTCGGATGTCAAGGCGAAGTGGGCGTTGCCTGCTCAATGGCCGCAGCGGGTTTGGCAGAGCTGCTCGGTGGTAGCCCTGTGCAAGTTTGTATGGCCGCAGAGATCGCGATGGAACACACGTTAGGGCTAACCTGTGATCCGGTTGCAGGTCAGGTACAGGTACCTTGTGTTGAACGAAATGCGATTATGGCAGTAAAAGCCGTTAATGCTGCCCGCATGGCATTACAACGGATCAGTGAAGCACGCGTTGGCCTCGATAATGTCATTGAAACCATGTATGACACTGGCAAAGACATGAATGCCAAATATCGTGAAACCTCTCGCGGCGGATTAGCGGTAAAAGTGCTGGCCTGCCATTAAATCACAAGGCACAGACGCATCGCTATGCGCTGTGCCTAAACTTATTCTGGCTTAAACCACGCCAAACAAGCTTCCGGCTCATCACCTAAATACCAATGTACGTAGGAAGCCAACAATCGGCCTTGCTGATAAACAGCTTCTGGTTTGCCATGTACCGGATGCTGCGCTTCTAACGTGCTTTCAGCACGGATCTGGCTGCTGGAAAAATGGAAGGTATGCCCACGCACTTCGCCAAATGGGAAAGTGGCCGATAACACACCGAGACCTGAAAGCCGTGGCTCCATCAGGGCTTCGCCGGGTAATACACCCAACAGATCACGACGATGCCCCTCTTTGTTGGTGAGGCCATTGAGCAGATAGAGCATACCGCCACATTCAGCGACTGTCGGTTTATCGGCCTGCACATGCGCACGAATCGATTGCAGCATGGTTTGGTTATCCGCCAATTGATCGAGATAAAGCTCGGGGTAACCGCCGGGCAGATATAACGCATCGGCTTCGGGCATAACATGATCGGAAACCGGTGAGAAAAAGCGTAATTGTGCGCCCATCTGCTGCAAAATCTGCAAATTGTCGCGGTAAATAAAACTAAATGCGGCATCACGTGCGACGGCAATCGTCACGCCAGTTAACCCTTCCCCATACACCTTATTGCTGATCGGGTAACTGAATTCGCTGGCGGGGGGTAACAGTAATGCACCATGGCTCGCTAGTTGTTCGGCAGCTAAATCTAACCGTTGATCGAGATCTGACAATTCACTCGCCTGCACCAAACCCAGATGACGTTCTGGCAAAGTGATCGCCTCATTCGATGGCATATAACCACAAAAATGGATGCCATCCGGCAGGCTTTGCTGCAGATAACGGGCATGACCCGCACTGTTAACCCGATTTGCCACCACACCAAACACCGTCAGACCCGGTTGGTAGTTCGCCAACCCATATACCAGTGCGCCAAACGTCTGCGCCATCGCCGAACCATCGACCACCAGCAGCAGGGGAATATTAAACAAGCGCGCAATATCGGCGGAACTGGTGTGA
>NZ_OY829948.1:300000-417305 GCF_963556105.2 uncultured Tolumonas sp. | reverse complement strand
CATGTGGTGCTGAAGTTGATCAACTGCGCAGAGAATTAACCGTTTTTCTGGAGCAGACCACACCGCTGATACCTCTGGAAGAGGTAGAGCGGGACACACAGCCAACTCTCGGTTTCCAACGTGTATTGCAACGTGCCGTATTCCATGTGCAATCATCCGGCCACAACGAAGTGTTTGGCGCCAACGTACTGGTCGCTATTTTCAGCGAACAGGAATCACAAGCCGTTTATTTCCTGAAAAAAGCCGATATCAACCGTTTAGATGTGGTGAACTATATTTCGCACGGGGTGCGCAAAGATGTGCCACAGCAAGATGATGGCCAGTCTGGTCACAATGCCGGTGACGGCGAGGGCATGAGCGAAGAAGCGGCTGCCAATCAAATTGAAAATTTTGTTACGAATCTGAATTTGAAAGTGGTCGAAGGCAACATTGACCCATTGATTGGTCGTGATGCCGAAGTAAATCGTGCCATCCAGATTTTGTGCCGTCGCCGTAAGAATAACCCGCTGCTGGTGGGCGAAGCTGGGGTGGGTAAAACCGCGATTGCCGAAGGCTTAGCCTACCGCATTGTGCATGGTGATGTACCGGAAGTGATCGCAGATAACACCGTGTATTCACTGGATATGGGCTCGTTACTGGCGGGGACTAAATATCGTGGTGATTTTGAAAAACGCTTTAAAGCCGTGCTCAAGCAGTTAGAACGTGAAAAAGGCGCGATCCTGTTTATCGATGAGATCCACACCATCATCGGGGCGGGGGCGGCGTCTGGCGGGCAATTGGATGCCGCCAATCTGATCAAACCGATCCTTTCTTCTGGTCAGCTGCGTTGCATGGGGTCCACGACTTATCAGGAATATTCGCAGGTCTTTGAAAAAGATCATGCGCTGGCGCGTCGGTTCCAGAAAATTGATGTGGTGGAGCCATCCATCGATGACACGACCAAGATCCTGATTGGCTTAAAACCGCGCTACGAAGAGCATCACCATGTGCGTTATACCAATAAAGCACTGCGTGCCGCGGCCGAATTAGCGGCGAAATATATCAACGATCGTCATTTGCCGGATAAAGCCATTGATGTCATTGACGAAGTCGGTGCCAGCCAGGCTTGTTGCCACCGAGCAAACGTAAGAAAGTGATCAATGTGCCGGATATCGAAGCGATCGTGGCTAAGATCGCCCGTATTCCGGAAAAATCGGTTTCGTCGAGTGATCGCGATACCTTGCGCAATCTGGAACGCAATCTGAAGATGGTGGTGTTCGGGCAGGATAAAGCCATTGAAGTGCTGACCGATGCCATTCGCCTGAGTCGTTCTGGCTTGGGGAATGAACGTCGTCCGGTCGGTTCATTCCTGTTTGCCGGCCCAACCGGGGTGGGGAAAACCGAAGTCACGCTGCAATTGGCCAAAGCGTTAGGTATTGAACTGCTGCGCTTTGATATGTCGGAATATATGGAACGTCATACCGTATCCCGTCTGATCGGCGCACCACCAGGCTATGTCGGTTATGAGCAGGGTGGTTTGCTGACCGACGCAGTGATCAAACAGCCACATTGTGTGGTGTTGCTGGATGAAATTGAGAAGGCACATCCGGATGTCTTTAATCTGCTGTTGCAGGTCATGGATAACGGTACGCTGACGGATAACAACGGCCGTAAGGCTGATTTCCGTAACGTAGTGCTAGTAATGACCACCAATTGCGGGGTTCAGGAAACTCAGCGTAAATCGATTGGTTTCCAAAATCAGGATCATACCCATGATGCGATGTCGGAAATTAATCGAACTTTCTCACCAGAGTTCCGTAACCGGTTAGATAACGTGATCTGGTTTAACCACCTGGATATGGATGTGATCCACCAGGTTGTGGATAAATTCATCGTTGAGTTGCAGGCACAACTGGATGCCAAAGGCGTATCGCTGGAAGTGACCTCTGCTGCACGCAACTGGCTGGCAGAAAAAGGTTACGACAAAGCGATGGGCGCTCGTCCGATGGGCCGCTTGATCCAGGAGCAAATGAAGAAACCGCTGGCCAACGAACTGCTGTTCGGCGAGTTAGTTGCAGGCGGTGTAGTGAAAGTCGATATGCTGGATGACAAACTCAAGTTCCATTTTACACCGAACAAAGAGAGTGTCTTGCAGCCGTAAACGTGCGTAAAGACCAAAAAGAAAAAGCCCCGGATTGATGCTGGGGCTTTTTTCTATCCGGATCTTAACGAGAACGGAATACGATGCGACCTTTAGACAAGTCGTATGGAGTCAGCTGTACAGTTACTTTATCGCCAGTCAGAATACGGATATAGGTTTTTGCGCATTTTGCCGGAGATGTGTGCCGTTACCACATGGCCATTTTCAAGTTCAACACGGAACATTGTGTTAGGCAGGGTCTCCAAAATCGTCCCTTGCATCTCGATACTGTCTTCTTTAGACATTGAATCCTCGTAATTACCACCAAAAAAATCTGCTGGATCATGCCGGATTTCGGCGGTTGTGTAAAGTTCAGTCACCGGTAATGGTGTATTTTTCCCAGACTTTATTTTTTAAGCGCTCATGTGGCAGGTAACTGGATTTGTAATTCATCTTCCGACAGTTATCTACCTGATAGCCAAGATAGAGGTAAGTCCTTCCCATTCGTAAGGTTAATTGCAGCTGAGTCAAAATGGCAAAAGTGCCTAATGAATAAGTTTCAAAATCAGGATCGTAGAAGGTATACATGGCACTCAAGCTGTGCGGCAGAATATCCGTCACCGCGACCGCAATTAACTTATCGTCTTCATAAAACTCAAGGAAAAAAGGTTCCAGCCAGTTGCAGAGCAGAAATTGTTTGTACTGACTGTAACTGGGCGGATACATGCTGCCATCGGCATGTCGCTGCTGGATGTATCGCTCATACAACGCGTAATAAATCGGTTTATCGTGATGACTCAGCTGCCAGGTGATATCCCGATTTTTGTTTAATATTCGACGTTGGTGACGGCTCGGTTTAAATTCACTGGCCTCAATACGCAACGAATTACAGGCGGAGCATTGTGTGCAATGCGGACGATAAACGTCATTTCCGCTACGCCGGAAACCCGCTTGCAGCAGTGATTCATACCCCTCAGCAGTACGATAGTTTTCATCCATCAGCACAATGAGTTGTTCATATTGCTCTGGCAGATAGCTGCAGGTATGTGCTGGTGTTATCCCAACCCGCAACGGCATCGAATTCATAACGTTATTACCTGTGGTTGCCAGCATTCATCGGGGAATGATTGTTCACGCAACAGCGCTAACTGGTGTAAAAAATCAGCGCGCGGCCATTCTTGCACACCCATGGTGGCGAGATATTCATTTTGCATCTGACAATCGATCAGTGGCGCGTCATAGCGGGCGAGATGGCGGCATAAGGCCACCAAGGCCATTTTGGACGCATCGGGTCGGTGGTGGAACATCGATTCACCACAAAACAGTTTACCAATGCTGATGCCATACAAACCGCCAACCAGCTGTTCGTTATCCCATACTTCGATGGAATGTGCTTGTTTCATCTCATGCAATATTGCATACGACTGCATAAATTCGTTGGTGATCCAGGTGTCTTCGGAATAGCGGCGCGGTGCTGCACATTCCGTTACCACCTGCATAAAAGCCTGATTCACGGTAAAACGCAGCGAGGTTTTATTCAGGGCTTTTTTGAGTGAACGGCTGATATGGAGTTGATCGGTGGGTAACACACCACGCGGATCCGGCGACCACCACAAAATAGGCTGGTATGCGTTATACCAAGGGAATATGCCGTTATAATAAGCCGTTAATAATCGGGAAGGTGACAGGTCACCACCAATGGCTAACAGCCCATTCGGTTCCTCTAATGCTTCTTCCGGTGAAGGAAAATAGAGTGTGGAGTCCAATTCTGTCAGATAAATCGTCATTAACTGCATTCATTTTTAAGATGCGTTCATTTGATAATAACCAGCGTGGCCAGTTTTGTCATGGCGTGATCTCGCAGCAATAAAAAATGCCGCATTCCGCGGCATTCTTATCAGAGCAGAAAACGTTATTTCGCCAGACTGTCGAGGTAACGTTCCGCATCAAGTGCAGCCATACAACCAGTCCCGGCAGAGGTGATCGCTTGACGGTAGATGTGATCAGCAACATCACCGGCAGCAAAGACACCTTCAATACTGGTTTGGGTTGCAAAACCGTCACTGCCGCCTTTCACTTTCAAATAGCCGTTTTGCATGGCTAACTGGCCATCAAAAATAGCGGTATTCGGGCTGTGGCCGATGGCGATGAAGGCACCCATCACTTCGACATCTTCCAGTGAGTCGTCTTTGGTGCTGCGCAGGCGAACACCGGTAACCCCCATTTCGTCACCCAATACTTCTTCCAGGGTGCGGTCGAGATGCAGCTTGATGATCCCTTGTTCCACTTTGTCATACAGACGTTTGATCAGAATTTTTTCTGAGCGGAAGCTGTCACGACGGTGGATCAAATGCACTTCTGAGGCGATGTTAGCCAGATACAGTGCTTCTTCAACCGCGGTATTACCGCCACCGACGACGGCCACTTTCTGTCCACGATAGAAAAAGCCATCACAAGTAGCACAGGCAGACACACCGCGGCCTTTGAATGCTTCTTCGGAGTCCAGCCCCAGATAACGCGCGGAAGCGCCAGTCGCAATGATCAATGCATCACAGGTGTAAGTGCCGTTATCACCTGTCAGGATAAATGGTTTTTGCTGCAGGTCGACGGCATTGATATGGTCGAACAGGATCTTGGTGTCAAAATGTTCCGCATGCGCTTTCATGCGATCCATTAACGCCGGGCCGGTTAAGCCTTCGGCATCGCCAGGCCAGTTTTCCACTTCAGTAGTGGTGGTTAGCTGGCCACCTTGCTGCATACCGGTGATTAATACAGGTTCCAGATTGGCTCGCGCAGCATAAACGGCAGCGGTGTAACCGGCTGGGCCTGATCCGAGAATTAGCAGCTTACTGTGTTTTGCCTGGGTCATGGTGGCATCCTTTTATGAATATTGACGAGATAATAGGAAATGATACCGATGGGGTAAAGCAGGAGAAACCGATTACTCCAATCGGTTTTATCTATTAAAGATTAATTATGTATAAGCAACGGAAAAATGAGCAGAAAAAATACAATTTATCTGCTCATCGATTTATTAAGCTGGTTTTTCTCTCATTCAGGCTCGGTCTGCGCTCAATGCTTGTTCGGCTGAAATGGTTGGCAATCCATGCGCTTGTCCGACTTCTGCACAAGTTAATTGCCCTTTAAAGACATTCAACCCTTTACGCAGATGTTTATCGTTGTTCAATGCAGCGGCATAACCTTGTTCCGCCAGTTTGATAATAAAGGGCAGGGTAGCGTTATTTAATGCCTGGGTTGCGGTACGGGCAACGGCACCGGGCATGTTGGCAACACAGTAATGCACCACATCATCCACAATATAAGTTGGGCTACTGTGTGTTGTGGCATGTGAAGTTTCAGCGCAGCCGCCTTGATCGATCGCCACATCTACAATGGCCGACCCTGCTTTCATCTGTTTGATCATCGCTGCGGTGATGAGTTTTGGCGCGGCCGCACCTGGCAATAAAATACCGCCGATGACCAGATCAGCGTCTAAAACCGCATGTTCGATAGTTTCCGCCGTGGAATAAATCAGTTTGGCGGCACCTTTGAATTCACTGTCCAGTTTACGCAATGTATCGGTGTTTTTATCCAGCACGGTCACATCGGCACGCATACCAATGGCAATGCGTGCGGCATTCGAGCCAACAACACCGCCACCTAAAATGACCACTTTAGCGGGCACGACACCGGGTACGCCACCTAATAAGACGCCGGCACCACCGTGTGATTTTTCTAAAGCGGTTGCGCCGGCTTGAATTGCCATCCGACCTGCCACTTCTGACATGGGGGCAAGTAAAGGCAGGCCACCTTTATCATCGGTAACAGTTTCATAGGCAATACAGATGGCGCCACTTTTCAGCAGATCCTGCGTTTGGGGTAGATCGGGTGCCAGATGTAAATAAGTGAATAAAATTTGCCCCTGACGTAACAGCGCGCGTTCGGCAGGCTGCAATTCTTTTACTTTGACAATCATCTCTGCTGTAGCGAAAACTTGGTATACATCGCTGACAATATGAGCGCCAGCGGCGGTGTAGCGCTCATTTGTATAGCCAATTGCCTTACCGGCATCAGTTTCTATCAGTACAGTGTGGCCTCTGACGGTCAATTCGCGTACACTAGTTGGTGTCATACCTATGCGATATTCATGGATTTTTATTTCCTTTGGGACTCCGATTATCATACTGGTTTTTCCTCTTTAAATCAGACGATTATTCTGTTTTCCTAATGAGGGGGTAATAAGGAATTGTTAACATAGTATGGTTATGTTCTTGTAAAAGTTTAGTTTGTTCATTATAAAACAAATAGTGATTATCACTGTGTTTCATATCTAAGGTGGAAGGAAATGCTGGAAGAACAGATCAGACTCAGGGATTTGGATCGTATAGATAGAAACATCCTGAATGAACTGCAAAAAGACGGTCGCATCTCGAATGTTGAGCTGTCTAAACGTGTGGGGTTAAGCCCAACGCCATGTCTGGAGCGTGTAAGACGCCTGGAACGGCAAGGTTTTATCGAAGGTTATACCGCTATTCTTAACCCCCATTATCTGGAAGCCTCGCTGCTGGTATTCGTAGAGATCACGCTGCAGAAAGGTGCGCCGGATGTATTCGAACAATTTAACAAAGCGGTTCTTTCTTTAGAAGAAATACAGGAATGCCACTTAGTTTCTGGTGATTTCGACTATTTGTTAAAGACGCGTGTACCCGATATGTCTGCATATCGTCGGTTGTTAGGTGAAACGCTGCTGCGCTTACCTGGTGTGAGTGATACGCGTACCTATGTGGTAATGGAAGAGGTCAAACAGACCAGCCGCTTGGTCATTAACACCCGTTAAGAGTGAGGCCCGTGCTATGGCACGGGCTATGTTCATCATCCCGCGCAACAGAATTGTACCTACTTCCTCCACGACCGCTTATAATACGCCGCAGAATTCAAGTCTGAGCTCAGTTCTCTTTAATATCCTCAGACGCATAATTATCGCTTTCCAATAAGGAGTATAGGTTTGGCTGCTGGAAAGTTTACGCCGATGTCAGGTTTACGGCGCATTTTTGAGACAGGGTTAATAGTTTTAACGGTTGCCGCATTATTCATGCTGCTTTCATTAATTACTTACCATCCATCTGATCCGGGCTGGTCGCAAACTGCTTGGGGCGGCACAGTGCATAACGCGGCTGGTAGTGCGGGCGCATGGTTGGCCGATCTGATGTTTTTTGTCTTCGGGGTCTTTGCTTATATTATCCCGGTGCTGGTTGTGATCCTCGGTTGGGCTATTTTTAAAGCGCCATACCGGTTATTGGAAGTGGACTATTTTGCCTTAGGTTTACGCATTATCGGTTTCATTGCGCTGTTTTTATCGATGTCAGCCATGGGAAGTATGAATTTTACCGATATTCATAATTTCTCCTCGGGTGGTTTGATCGGTGACATGCTGTATACCGCGCTATTGCCGATCTTTGGTCAGTTGGGTACCACTCTGGTGCTGCTGTGTCTGATTGCCGCCAGTATCACATTATTCACGGGTTGGTCGTGGCTCATGCTGGCTGAAAAAATTGGCGAAGCTGTGACCGGTGTGTTGAATTTTATCTATACGCTGCCAAGTCGTATCGTTGGCTGGTTTGCTGGTAAAGCAGGTTATCAACGGGTGCAGTCGGATGTGCATGATGATTCATTTACCGATGATGACGATGAGGATGATTTTATCCCTTCGCCGGTCGGTGTTGATGAGAGCGTCATTCCCCAACGTGCGCCACGTTTTTCATTCAGCCGCAAACCGCCAGTTGCAGTAC
This sequence comes from uncultured Tolumonas sp., assembly GCF_963556105.2. NCBI lineage: Bacteria > Pseudomonadati > Pseudomonadota > Gammaproteobacteria > Aeromonadales > Aeromonadaceae > Tolumonas > uncultured Tolumonas sp. The sequence continues at coordinate 409,397 of NZ_OY829948.1, read as the reverse complement.
AAAATGATGATCTGGATGACGATGATGTACCAGCTCCGGTAGTTACAGAACGTCGCGAGCCTGAATTTAATCTTAATCCTGTAAAGAACAATGCTGCTCGTAGTGAGCCTACTTTTACGGCCAGCTGGTCAGCATTGGAAGATGATGACGATTGGGAACCCACAATGCCGTGGGCGACTGAAGATAAAGAGAATAAACCAGCAGTGACTGCGGCCGTGCAGCCCGCCGCTGTATCAAGTGCGCCAGCGAGCGTTGCTGTGCAACCTGCTGCTCCGGTGACACCAACACCATTACAGGTCGCTGAACAGGCATTGTTAGATCGGGCTCGTAAAAAAGCGGCGATTGGTGATTTACCGTCATTTAATTTGCTGGAAACGCCACCACCAAAAGTGCAAATGATGAGCAAAGAAGAGCTCGATCGTATTGCGCGTCTGGTGGAATCGAAGTTGGCTGATTACAACGTACAAGCTCGTGTGGTTGGCGTTTATCCTGGCCCGGTGATTACCCGTTTTGAGCTGGATCTGGCTCCGGGTATGAAAGCCAGTAAGATCACCGGTTTATCCCGCGATCTGGCGCGTTCACTCTCTGCCGTGAGCGTGCGTGTGGTGGAAGTTATTCCTGGCAAACCGTATATCGGGCTGGAATTACCAAACCGTTATCGTCAAACCGTTCATCTGCGCGAAGTCATCGACAGTGATGCTTTCCGCAATGCTAATAGCCCATTGACGCTGGTGTTAGGGCAAGACATTGCTGGCGAAGCCACAGTCGTTGATTTGGCTAAGATGCCGCATGTGCTGGTGGCAGGAACGACGGGTTCTGGTAAGTCAGTTGGCGTAAACGCCATGATTATTTCGATGTTGTATAAAGCTACGCCGGAAGAAGTGCGCTTTATCATGATCGACCCGAAAATGCTTGAATTGTCTGTCTATGAAGGCATTCCGCACTTGCTGACCGAAGTGGTCACCGACATGAAAGATGCCGCCAATGCACTGCGTTGGTGTGTGGGTGAAATGGAGCGTCGCTACAAGCTGATGTCCGTCATGGGCGTGCGTAACCTGAAAGGTTATAACGCAAAAATTGGTGCCGCGCTTGATTCGGGCAACCCAATCAAAGATCCATTCTGGCATCCGAATGATTCCTTCGAAGAAGAAGCACCGGATCTGGAACGTTTACCGCATATCGTGGTGGTCGTCGATGAATTTGCCGACATGATGATGATGGTTGGTAAAAAAGTGGAAGAGCTGATTGCACGTATTGCTCAAAAAGCACGTGCGGCCGGTATCCACCTGATTCTGGCGACCCAGCGTCCGTCGGTTGATGTTATCACCGGGCTTATTAAAGCGAATATACCAACCCGTATTTCGTTCCAGGTATCATCGAAAATTGACTCACGGACTATTCTCGATCAACAAGGCGCTGAAGCGCTACTGGGTATGGGTGACATGCTGTATATGCCACCGGGAGATAATAACCCTGCTCGTGTGCATGGCGCGTTTGTCAGTGATAATGAAGTGCATCGTGTGGTTGATGACTGGAAATTGCGTGGTGAACCAAACTATATCGATGAAATTCTGAATGGTGAGATCACGGCAGAAAATGCATTGCCGGGCGAGCAGACCAGTCGCGATGAAGATTTAGATCCGTTGTTTGATGAAGCCGTTGAATTTGTTGTGGAATCACGTCGTGGTTCCACTTCCAGCGTACAACGTCGTTTTAAAATCGGTTATAACCGTGCGGCACGTCTGATTGAACAGATGGAAGGCCATGGAATTGTCAGTGCACCGGGTAGTAATGGGCAACGCGAAGTGCTGTCACCAGCACCTATGAGAGACTGATATGACAACAATTACGAAATGGTGTGCTGCGGGTTTAACCGCATGTATCTGGTCACTGAGTTTTAATGCACTGGCCGATGACAGTGCGGCGTTAAAGAAAAAGCTGGCGAGTATTCGCCAGTTTAGTGCGCATTTTGAACAAACCGTCACCGATGCGCAGGGCAAGCCTTTGCAAAACGGTAGTGGTGAAATGGTGTTACAACGCCCGGATCATTTCCGCTGGGAGGCCAAAAAACCAGATGACAACCTGATCCTGTCTGATGGCAAAGCGGTTTGGTTGTATGACCCGTTTGTTGAACAAGTCACGGTGATGAGTTTAAGCAAAGCAGTGGTGAATACGCCGTTTCTGCTGATCTCCAGTACGGATGACAAAATCTGGAAAAATTACCTGATCGATCAGGATGGTTCGGCCTTTACCATTACCAGTAAGCAAAAAGATCAGCGTATCGAATCATTACGTATGGTGTTTGATAACCAAAACCATATTACCCGGATGGAAATAAACGAAGCACAAGGGCAGCGCAGCGAATTTACACTCTCGGCGTTTAATGCCAACCCAACCCTTAAAGCGGATACCTTCAATTTTAAAACACCGGAAGGTGTTACGGTTGATGACCAACGTTGATGAGCAATCTGTCGCTGGATTTTGCTTCTGATTTTCGCCCTCTGGCTGCGCGGATGCGGCCAGAGCGGTTAGACCAGTATATTGGCCAAAGCCATTTACTGGCGGAAGGCAAACCCCTGCGACGAGCGATTGAGGCTGGACATTGTCACTCCATGATTCTATGGGGGCCACCCGGCACAGGTAAAACCACCTTAGCCGAGCTGATGGCGCGTTATTGTCAGGCCGATGTCGAACGTATTTCTGCTGTAACATCAGGCGTTAAAGAGATCCGTGCTGCGATTGATCGCGCGAAAGATAATAGTTACCGCGGTCGTCGTACGCTGCTGTTTGTCGATGAAGTACATCGTTTCAATAAAAGCCAGCAGGATGCCTTTTTACCGCATATTGAAGATGGCACCATCATCTTTGTCGGTGCCACTACCGAAAACCCCTCGTTTGAACTGAACAACGCGTTGTTATCGCGGGCCCGGGTCTATCTGCTGAAACGTCTGACCGATGATGATATTCAGCAAGTGGTCGAGCAGGCGTTAACTGATCCTCGTGGATTAGCGGGTGAGTCATTACAGTTCGAGGAGGGCGTATTAAAAGCGCTCGTGCAACTGGTCGATGGTGATGCGCGTAAAGCGTTGAACTACCTGGAACTGCTCAACGATATGGTTGAAAGCTATGACGGTGTGAAACGAGTTGACCGTCATCTGTTGGCGGCTGTTTCCGGTGAAAAAGTGGCGCGGTTTGATAATCAGGGTGATGTTTATTACGATTTGATCTCTGCTTTTCATAAATCCATTCGCGGTTCCGATCCGCAGGCGGGGCTTTACTGGTATGCACGCATTGTCGCGGCCGGCGGTGATCCTCTGTATGTGGCTCGCCGTTTGTTGGCGATTGCGTCGGAAGATATTGGCAATGCCGACCCGAATGCGATGCGTGTTGCACTCGCCGCGTGGGATTGTTTTGAACGGGTAGGGCCGGCAGAAGGCGAACGCGCTATCGCTCAGGCGGTGGTGTATCTGGCTTGTGCACCGAAAAGTAATGCGGTGTATGTCGCTTGGAAAGCCGCGTTACAAGATGCCAAAACACAACCGGATTATGAAGTGCCACCGCATCTGCGTAATGCTCCGACGAAACTAATGGCCTCGTTGGGGTATGGTGAGGAGTATCGCTACGCTCATAACGAACCGGGTGCTTATGCGGCGGGTGAGTGCTATTTCCCGCCTGAGTTGGAAGGGCGGGAATATTACCTGCCGTCAGAACGTGGAGCTGAAAAACAGATCGCACAGAAACTGAATTATCTGGCAGAGCTGGATGCACAAACCACTTTTCAACGGTATCCCAAACCGCGTTAATGCGGGATTGCTGCTCTCATTTGTTCTCAACATCTTCATAACGCTATCAAAATACAATAATCCTTGTTTTGGCGTACCCGCCATCGACTGCTTTTGGTAAACTGCACTCATCGACGACATCTATTTGGTCGCGGATCGGTTTATTCCTCCAATAATTTTGTATAACAGCAGGTTTATCATGCTTGATCCTAAATTTTTACGTGGTGACATCGAAGTAGCAGCTGAGCGTTTGGCGCTGCGTGGTTATAAACTGGATGTAGCTATGATCACTGCGCTGGAAGAACAGCGTAAAGAGTTGCAGACTCGGACTCAAGAATTGCAGGCAGAACGTAATGCTCGTTCAAAAGCGATCGGTGAAGCGAAGCGTCGCGGTGAAGATGTGGCCCCGTTGATGGCGGAAGTCGGCACATTGGGCGATGATTTAGAAAAGTGCAAAAAACAGCAAGACGAGATCCTAGAGAAAATGCGTCAGATCTCTCTGTTAGTGCCAAATCTGCCGGCTGATTCTGTACCCGTTGGTAAAGATGAAAGTGAAAACGTCGAAGTGCGCCGCTGGGGTACACCTCGTCAGTTTGATTTTGAAGTCAAAGATCACGTTGCGGTTGGCGAAGCAACGGGCGGTCTGGATTTTGCGGTAGCGACAAAAATTTCCGGTTCACGTTTTGTGGTGCTGAAAGGCCAAATCGCCCGTATGCACCGTGCGTTGGCGCAGTTCATGTTAGATCTGCATACTCAACAGCACGGTTATACCGAATGTTATGTGCCTTATCTGGTGAACGCAGACAGTTTGCTGGGCACTGGTCAACTGCCTAAATTTGCCGAAGATCTGTTTCATACCGCGATCAATGGTGAAGGCGATGAAGAAGGTAAAGTGCGCAAATTCTCGTTGATCCCTACTGCAGAAGTGCCATTGACCAACATCGCTCGCGATGAAATCTATGATGAAAAAGCACTGCCAATTAAAATGACTGCGCACAGCCCATGCTTCCGTTCTGAAGCTGGTTCTTATGGTCGTGATACCCGTGGTCTGATCCGTATGCATCAGTTTGATAAAGTTGAAATGGTGCAGTTGGTTCATCCAGAGAAATCATGGGATGCTCTGGAAGAGATGACAGGTCATGCCGAGAAAGTGCTGCAGCTGTTAGGCTTACCTTATCGCGTCATGGCACTGTGTACTGGTGATATGGGGTTCTCAGCGGCAAAAACTTACGATCTGGAAGTTTGGTTGCCAGCGCAGAATACCTATCGTGAGATTTCATCTTGCTCTAACTGTACTGATTTCCAGGCGCGTCGCATGCAAGCGCGTGTGCGTGGTGCGGATAGCAAACCACAACTGCTGCATACACTGAATGGCTCTGGTTTGGCGGTTGGCCGTACTTTAGTGGCGGTGTTGGAAAACTACCAGCAAGCCGATGGTCGTATCGAAGTACCGGAAGTGTTACGCCCTTACATGAGTGGCCTGACACACATCGGTTAATGATGCCGCTACGGTTGAGATGATATAACAAACAGAAAAGCAGACCATCTCATTGGGTCTGCTTTTTTTATCCAGAAAATTGAACAAACCCATTCGATCGGGGGGAATATGGCCCAATGTCGACCACTACGTAACAGCTTAATACTTAGTCTACTGCTATTAACGGGCTGTGCCAGCCATGCGGATGATGCCAAGCTGCAAGCTGATATGGTTATCCTGACGCAGAAGATGCAGGCACTGAATGCTGAATTAATTGCGCTAAAAGCTAAACAGGCCAAAGAGCAACAATTAAAAGATCAGCAAATGAAAACACAATAATTGAAAAATAGAGTAATCGGCGAACTGATGATAAGTCAGACAAAAACTAGTAAGTGGATAGTTAGGGCTGGTTTGCGTGTGAAGAGAAAAATGGTGGCTATGACGGGATTCGAACCTGTGACCCTCGCATTATGAGTGCGATGCTCTAACCAACTGAGCTACATAGCCTTGAGATGGCTGGGGTACCAGGATTCGAACCTGGGCATGGCGGGATCAAAACCCGCTGCCTTACCGCTTGGCGATACCCCAACTGGGAATTTAAATAGATGGCTGGGGTACCAGGATTCGAACCTGGGCATGGCGGGATCAAAACCCGCTGCCTTACCGCTTGGCGATACCCCAACTGGATATTTAAATTTTTTGGCTGGGGTGCCAGGATTCGAACCTGGGTATGGCGGAATCAGAATCCGCTGCCTTACCGCTTGGCGACACCCCAAAAAATGGTGGCTATGACGGGATTCGAACCTGTGACCCCCGCATTATGAGTGCGATGCTCTAACCAACTGAGCTACATAGCCAACACTTGCAAAGCTAAACAAGCCTGCTTAACTGTGCGGGGCGCATTATGCGTATATGCGCTGTTACCGTCAACCCTTTTTTCTTTAACCGTTCCTGTCTGCTTAAATCTTGGTCGGCAACCAGCAAATAGCTGCGCTTATCTGCTGGTTTTGTTGCAGTTTTAGTCGCTAAGTCACATAGCTTATGCACCGAATGCGTCTTGCCATTCCTGATTAAACTGCACAAGCGCTGCATCAACTGCTGGGCTACGTAACAACTGTTCTGCGACATCAATCGGTAATGTCACGCTGGTACAGCCTGCCAGTAAACAATCCAACACTTGGCGTGGCGTTTTAAAGCTAGCAGCTAAAACCTGACAGTGCGGGGCATGCAATGTGAGCAGTTGTTGTAGTTCTTGGACACACTTAATGCCACTGCCACCTTGCGCATCAATCCGGTTCACGTAAGGCGCGACATAACTGGCACCGGCTAAGGCTGCCAGTAAACCCTGCATCGGGGAATAAACCGCGGTGCCCAACGTTGGGATGTTACGTGCTTTCAGTAATTTGATAGCTAACAGACCTTCCGGGGTTACAGGGATCTTGACCACCAGCCGTGAATCCAGCGTCTGCAACTGTTCCGCTTCTTTTACCATCTCTTCGGCGTTATCAGCCAGAACCTGCGCAAACAACACATTTTCTGCACCAATAATGTTACGTAATGCGGGCAGTATTGTGGCTAACGGTTTACGTCCTTTAGCCACAATACTGGGGTTAGTGGTGACGCCTTGAATGGGCATATAGCGCGCTAATCGTTCAATGGCATTCAGGTCGGCACTATCAAGATAAAACTCCATCATTCTCTCCTGTGATCTACTTTTCAGATCTCACTATATAAATATGAATCGCGATAAAGCTTGATTGAAATCAAAATAAACTTCGAATGAAAGTTTTTAAATGAAAGTCGAAGCTAAGCGACAGGATAAATTATGATCTGCAATCTGCAACGTTATGCCACCCATGATGGCCCCGGGATCAGAACGGTAGTGTTCATGAAAGGGTGTTCACTCAGTTGCCGCTGGTGCCAAAATCCGGAAAGTCGGTCGCGCAGTTTAGATCTGTTATATGACGAACGTCTGTGTACACAGGGGTGTCAGCGTTGCACGCAACATAGTTCCTGTTTTAAACGCGAGGATAACACTTCAGCAGTCACTATTTTGCGACACGGACTCACAGAAAATGAGATGCGACTGGCTGCAGATGCTTGCCCGAGTGGTGCCATTTCACTTTGTGGCGATGAGATGGATTCCGAGCAAATCATGGCGCAAGTGCGCCGTGATAACGCGTTTTATCAGCGTAGTGGCGGTGGCCTGACGTTGTCCGGAGGTGAACCGTTTATGCAACCAAAATTAGCTCAACAGCTGCTGCACACCGCTCATCAGGAAGGTATTCATACGGCCGTCGAGAGCTGTTTGCATATACCTTGGCATTACATTGAACCATCGCTGGAATTGGTTGATTTGTGGCTGGTTGATCTGAAACACACTGATGCGGATAAATTCCTGCAATGGACGGATGGTCAGCTACCTTTAATTCAACACAATATTGAAAAACTAGGCAAAAGCGGCGCCAACATTCTGTTTCGTGTTCCCATCATTACTGATTTCAACGATGACGAAATAACGCTGACGGCCATCATTCAGCAAGCGGCGAAGCACTATCAACAATTTGGTGGTAGTGGCGAAATCCATTTCCTGCCGTATCACACCTACGGCATGCACAAATACCATTTACTCGGGCTGGATTATGAATGTGCCCGAAAACCACTTGATCGACCCGAGTTACTGGCCTTTGCCGAGCAGCAAGCCAAAGCCTGTGGTCTGACTGCTATTCTGAGGGGGTAATTATGACGGAACTTGACCTGACCACGTTATCTGCGCGTATTCGTGATCATAAACGGCGTTTGGTAGAGATAGTCAAACCGCCGGTTTGTACTGAGCGTGCGCGTCATTACACGGAAAGCTATCAGGCGAACATAGATAAACCGATCGTCGTGCGTCGTGCGCTGGCGCTGGCGCATCATCTGCAGCAACGCACAATTTGGATCGACAATGATGAATTGATTGTTGGTAATCAGGCATCTTGTTTACGCGCGGCACCGATTTTTCCTGAATATACCGTTGGCTGGGTAGAAAAAGAGATCGATGAATTAGGCGATCGCCCTGGCGCTGGTTTTAGTGTCACAGCCGAAGATAAAGCCGCTATCCATCAATTAGCACCGTTCTGGCGTGGGCAAACGGTACAAGATCGTTGTTATGGTCTGTTTACTGAAGAACAGAAAGCTATTCTGGCCAGCGGCATTATCAAAGCCGAAGGCAATATGACCTCGGGTGATGCACATCTGGCCGTAGATTATCCGCAACTGCTTGAGCTGGGGATTCATGGCTTACAGGCCAAAGTCGCGGAGCGGCGGCAACGGCTCGATTTAGCTGATTGGGGTGATCTGCATCGAGAACAGTTTCTGAAATCGGTGGATATAACCTTGCTGGCGTTGTCAGAGCATATTCAACGTTATGCCGCACTGGCACGTCAAATGGCCAGTCAGGAAAACCGGATTGAGCGCCGAGATGAATTGTTAGCGATTGCGGAAAACTGCGATGTGATCGCCCAACAGCCACCACGTACCTTCTGGCAAGCGTTACAACTGTGCTATTTCATTCAATTGGTATTGCAGATCGAGTCTAACGGGCATTCAGTATCGTTTGGCCGCATGGATCAATATCTCTACCCTTGGTATCGCCGTGATGTGGAGTTAGAACAAACCTTACCGCGTGAACAGGCGATTGAGCTGTTGCATTGCTGTTGGTTGAAACTGCTGGAGGTGAATAAAATCCGTTCCGGCACGCATTCCAAAGCGTCAGCCGGCAGCCCGTTGTATCAGAATGTCACGATTGGCGGTCAGCGTTGGCATCAGGGGGCGGCGGTTGATGCTGTGAACCCTCTCTCTTATACCATTCTCGAATCATGCGGTCGCTTGCGCTCTACACAGCCCAATTTGAGCGTACGTTACCATGCGGGTATGAGCGATGATTTTCTTGAAGCCTGTATGGCGGTGATCCGTTGTGGTTTTGGCATGCCGGCTTTCAATAATGATGAAATCGTTATTCCTGAATTTATTAAGCTCGGTGTGGAAGTGGAAGACGCTTATAACTACTCCGCTATCGGTTGTATTGAAACGGCAGTACCGGGGAAATGGGGCTATCGTTGTACTGGCATGAGTTTTGTCAATTTTGCCCGCGTCATGCTGGCGGCGTTGGAACAAGGCACAGATGCCACAACCGGAAAAACCTTCCTGCCACAGCCGCAAGGGCTCAGTTTAGGCAACTTCCATAATTTTGAAGAAGTATTAGCCGCGTGGGATCGTCAGATCCGTTATTACACGCGTAAAACCGTTGAGATAGATTGTGTTGTCGATACCGTGTTGGAAGAAAACGCGCACGATATTCTGTGTTCCGCGTTGGTCGATGATTGTATTGAACGTGGTAAAACGGCAAAACAGGGCGGGGCGAAATACGACTGGGTATCCGGTTTGCAGGTTGGTATTGCGAATCTGGGCAATAGTTTAGCGGTGGTACGTGATCAGGTATTCAGCGGTAAATTGTCACAGCAGGAACTAGCAGCTGCATTGGGGAACGATTTTGCCGGCGAAGAGGGTGAAGCATTACGTTTGATGCTGGCTAATCGCATCGCGAAATACGGTAATGATGATGACTCGGTGGATGAGCTGCTGGTGCGGGCTTATCAGACATTTATTGATGAGATCAGCCAATTTCATAATACCCGTTATGGTCGTGGCCCGATTGGTGGCGGCTATTACGCCGGTACTTCATCTATTTCTGCCAACGTGCCGTTTGGTGCTGGAACCATGGCAACCCCGGATGGTCGCAAAGCACATGCACCATTAGCGGAAGGGGCCAGCCCATCATCCGGCACCGACAGCCACGGCCCGACAGCGGTATTTAATTCGCTGGGTAAATTACCAACTGCCGCCATTTTGGGGGGCGTACTGCTGAATCAAAAACTCAATCCAACGAGTTTAGAACAACCACGTGATCGTCAGAAACTGAAGGTGTTACTGCGAACCTTCTTTGAGGTACACAAAGGCTGGCATGTGCAATACAACATTGTTTCCCGCGAAACCTTGTTAGCAGCCAAAGAACATCCGGATCAATATCGGGATCTGGTGGTGCGGGTTGCGGGTTATTCGGCGTTTTTCACGGCTCTATCGCCAGATACTCAAGACGATATTATTGCGCGAACTGAACATACCTTAGCGAAAGCCTGAAACATAAAACCCCGCTTTAGGCGGGGTTTGTTTTTATTCGTGCGGCAGTGAGAAATAGTAACAGGCATGTCTGGTGATGCCGAAGAATTCCTGCTGTTGTGGCGTTAGCTCTTCATGTGCCACGATGCCACTGATGGTGCGTTCATCATTTTGTAAGGCAATCAGATCAACCCCTTCTTGCACCCGGCCTTTTTCATAAGGTAATACCATTGGCTTTAACGGTGCTGATGGTTCACTCGACATGACCAATGCCAATGTGCCATCACTTAAAGTGACAACGCTTCCTGGTGGATATACGCCTAATACTTTGATTAACAACTGCGTAAACTGGCTATCAAATTGTTTATTGGCTTTTTTATATAAACTGGCGATCACCTGATTCGGGTGGGCGGTGCCTAATCCATTACGCGGATGCAATTGCTCTTCGTAATAATCCACTACGGCGATCAGTCGGCTTAATGGGGCAATTTCACCATCTTTTAAACCTGATGGATAACCTGAGCCATCGAGACATTCATGATGCTGTAACGTGGCTTGCCGAACTTCCGGTGTATACGCTTTTAACTGCGTCAGCTGCTCAAACCCATATTGCACGTGCAGTTTTAGAAAATTGACTTCGGCTTTCGTTAACTCCGTGCGTTTACGCGTCACTTGCGTAGGAATACGTAATTCACCAATATCGTGAACTAGCCCGGCTAAGCCGGCATCTTTAATGGCTAGAGGATCCCACCCCGCCTCTCTGGCGATGAGCATGGCAATAAATGCTACGTTGAGGCTATGCAGTAGCAGTGGATCGCTGTTACGAATCGAGCGCACTAGATGGAAACCCACTGACCCCTCTTGTTCCGCAAGACTGACGGCAGCATTACGCACTAATTCCGCCACGGTGGCTAATCCTTCATCCGGTTTTAAATTCAGTCGGGTGAGTGATTCGCGCAACGGGGATAATGCATTGGTATAACTGCGCTCTGCTTGCCGGATCGAGCGGCGTGCAGCTTGTTGTTTCGCTTTGTGTTGATTAGCAATAGTTATTTCGGGTTCGACGAGCAGCTCTTCTGCTTCAGTTGGTGCAGGTTCTTCTTCAATCACCACGCTTTTGGTTAAATCGACTGGAATCGCTCTGACACCCAGATCGCGTAATATCTGCAGTTGTTCTTCATCTTTGATGCGAAACGAACTGAACAAAAACGGATGATTTCTCCACCCGAAAGGCAGAACAACGTAATGACCGACTTTAAGTTGATCGACTGAAACGGGTGTTGTCTGACTCATTGGATATTATTCTCACTATCTCAGACGGATATCTCACAAATATATTTATAGTATTAACTATGGAATGACAATAGTGGCTTAATGTTTATGCAGGCAAAGTAAGACAATCAATTATTTTATTTTCATAAATTAGGCTTTTAGAGTAGCAATATGGTTTGTCGCAATTCAGGGCTAAAATTAGATCTATTGGTTTTTTCATTGAGTCATCTCTCATATAACAGGTAGCCAAATTCACTATGCCGCTATATTCCCCCTCATTTAAACGGGAAAGTTAAGTTTTCTCAAAAGCAGATAAAAGAGAGTTCTACTGATAATTCATTTGAATATGAGGCTTGAACAGTTAGATATGCTTTTATCAGAAATGGTAAAATACACATGGAACGAATCTGTTTAATTAGCTGATAACACCCCTGTATCTGAAGAAGTTCAGGAGTATTATCAGTCTAAAAAATGAGCGATCCCAAAAGCTGAACTATAAGCTCGATCTTCAACTGAAAATATCTCTATGAATAGCGCATATTATCCGATGAACAGGCTCTAGAGCCGGTAAGCAGAAACAATTTTTTCCATGCTGGCCGCGACTTTTTCCAGTCGATTAGCCAGTTGATCTGAGCTTTTTGCCGACTCGCTATTTTCTTCCGCCATGCCGGCAACACTTTCTACTTGTTGGGCAATCGAATCGGTTGCCAGTCCTTGTTCTCTTATGGCATCAGAAATATGGGCGACTAGCTCTAAACTGCGGCTAGTAACGCCACAAATCTCCGTCATGGTGCTTCGGGCTTCACCAGCACCAGCGACACCGGCTTCTACTTTGTTCACCGCCTCTTTCATTCGAGCGACAGCTGCATTAGATACACTTTGAATTGCAGAAATAATTTTTCCAATTTCTACTGTGGAAGTTGCGGTTCTGGCCGCCAAACTACGAACTTCATCGGCAACTACTGCAAAGCCTCGACCTTGCTCACCGGCTCGTGCAGCTTCAATGGCGGCATTGAGTGCTAATAAATTAGTTTGTTCTGCAACATCACGAATAACATTAATAACAGATGCAATTTCGCGGCTTTTTTCTTCCAGCATGGCGATATCACCAGCAGCGTTATCAACCGCATTTTCAATGGCATGAATATTATTCACGGTTTGATCGATAACACGTTGTCCGTTTTGAGCTTTTTTACCGGCATCAGCAGTACAAATGCTGGCGTCGGCTGCTTGCTCGGCGACCTGATTAATACTGACCGTCATTTCTTCAACAGATGCGGCCATTTGTGCGGAAGAGGCGCTTTGTGTTTGGGAACTTTCAGTAACCTGATGGGCTGATTGTAGTAGCTCTTCTGCCGTGGTATTGACCTCATGTACTCCCTGTAATAGTACTTTCAGGTTATGTTGCATGCCAGAAATCAAGTGATTAAAAGAACGCAACATCAGGCTGATTTCATCGTTACCTTTATCATCTGCGCGCAGAGTAAAGTCGAGAGACTGTTCTATGCGCGCAATAGTCTGTTGCGCACCACTCACTCCACGGCGGATCTGACTTACACTCAACAAACCAAGTGCAAGCAAACAGGCTAATACCCCTGCTGAAGCGAACATGACTGTCCAGCGAGCACTGGTATAATTTTCTTCGCCTTTTTTCTTATCTCCAGCCGCAATTTGATTGTTGTGTTCGATACTTTCCTGCAGTGCGGTTGTCACTACTTTACCGACCTCTTGCAGATTGGCTAACTCGCTACGCGCTTGTTTAGCCTCATACGTAGCAGAAATATCGATCACGTTTTTAGCTGTTTCCTGATATTTGCTCATCGCCGTTTTTATTTTCTGAAATAGCGCGAGATCTTCTGAATCAGTGACATATTTGGTTTCATATTCTGTCATTTTGGTCTGTATGACGGCTTTTTCCTCATCGATCAGTTTTTCAAATTCCCGTAATTTATCCTCTGCACTGCGCATTGCACGAGCATCTTCACTATAAGTGATGTGGCTGATGACATAGGTGCGTAATGTGAGGAAATGAATTTCAATCTGATTCAAATTACGGATGCTAGGAATACTGTTGTCGGTGATATAGATGATGTTTTCATTCATCTTGGCCATTTTGATAAGCGATGCACCGCCTATCAGCAGACAGCCAAAAAAACCGACTGCAATGAGAAAGTACAGTTTGTGCGCTATTTTCATGGTGACATCCTTCCTGATAAACGGATCACAACAGGCTGATTACTAAAGTGGAATGTTATTCAGTATGTTAGATGTTGTTCTAAAGAGGAAAGGTGGGTATCAGAAAAGTCTTGCTGGATCACTATCAGCAGATCATTGTGATAGTTAATTGTAATGGAATCAGACGATGCCCACTTATTTGCGTGAGCATCATCTGCGTAAGCGCTTAAATACGGTTCTTAGCAAAAGAGTTGAGGATTTGCTCGACTAAGGCAAAACGTGTTTTTGCGTCATCACTGGGTAGATTAAACCGCAGGCGGGTCGGGCCATCCATACGGTACAAACGTGGTTGTGTTTGCATCAAGCTGACGATGAACATCGGATTGACCTTAGTATCCTGAGCAAAATCGATAAAACCACCCCGATCGGCAATTTCAATTCGTTTCAAACCAAGCGGTTTGGCTAATAAACGGAAACGTGAAATCTGGATCAGATTCTGTGCCGCTGGTGGTAATAAACCAAAACGATCAATCAACTCAATTTTAAGTTCATCGATCTCATCTTGGCTATTACAGCTGGCGATACGTTTGTAGATGGACAGTCGCATATTAACGTCAGGAATATAGTCATCCGGTAACAGTGCTGGTACGCGTAATTCGATATCGGTATGGTCGGATAACAGCTGATCTAATGACGGTTCTTTACCTTCTTTCAGCGCATTAACGGCTTGTTCCAGCATCTCCATATACAGCGTAAAACCGATGGATTCGATTTGTCCGCTTTGTTCATCACCCAACAATTCCCCTGCACCACGGATCTCCAGATCGTGGGTTGCCAGCACAAAACCGGCGCCCAAATCTTCCAGTGACTCAATGGCTTCCAATCGTTTGACCGCATCTTTGGTCATCTGTTTGGGGTGCGGTGTTAACAGATAGGCATAGGCCTGGTGGTGTGAGCGTCCGACACGGCCACGCAATTGATGCAATTGCGCCAAACCCAGATGATCGGCGCGATCCATGATGATGGTATTGGCACTCGGTACGTCGATGCCGGTTTCAATGATGGTAGTGCAGACTAATAAGTTGTAACGCTGGTGATAGAAATCAGACATCACCCGTTCCAGCTCGCGTTCCCGCATCTGGCCATGGGCGATACAGATCCGGGCTTCCGGCACCAGTTCACTGAGTTGTGTTGCTGTTTGTTCGATGGTTTCGACATTATTGTGCAGATAATAGATCTGGCCACCACGTTTTAATTCACGCAGTATCGCTTCACGTACCACAGCTTTGTCATGCTGGCGGACAAACGTTTTAATGGCTAACCGTTTAGCCGGTGGGGTAGCGATAACGGAAAGATCACGCATACCGGATAATGCCATATTCAGCGTACGTGGGATCGGCGTCGCCGTCAGGGTCAGGATGTCGACATCGGCACGCAATGCTTTGATCTTTTCTTTCTGACGTACGCCGAAACGGTGCTCTTCATCGACCACCAACAAACCCAGATCTTTAAAGCGGATATCTTCGGACAGCAGTTTGTGGGTGCCGATGATGATATCGATTTTGCCTTCCGCCAGTGCTTCCATGGCTGCTTTTTGTTCTTTGGCGCTTTTGAAACGGCTCATCACTTCAATGTTGACTGGCCAGTTGGCAAAGCGATCGCGGAAGTTTTCATAATGTTGTTGTGCCAATAGGGTGGTTGGCACTAAGACGGCAACCTGTTTACCGGCATGTACCGCCACAAAAGTAGCGCGCATAGCTACTTCAGTTTTACCAAAGCCGACATCCCCGCAGACCAGTCGATCCATGGCTTTGGCTTGGCACATATCACCGAGCACGGAGTTTATAGCGTTGAGCTGATCCGGTGTTTCTTCAAACGGGAATCCGGCGGCAAATTTACTGTAGGCTTGTTTATCATGTCGGAACGCCAGACCCGGTCGGGCGGCTCGTTTGGCATACACATCCAAGAGTTCAGCGGCCACATCGCGGATTTTTTCGACAGCTTTTTTCCGCGCTTTTAGCCAGGCTTCACCACCGAGTTTGTGCAGGGGCGGATTTTCACTGCCGCTATAACGGCTGATGAGATGCAGTGAGGTTACTGGCACATAAAGTTTGTCAGCACCAGCGTATTCCAACGTGAGATATTCAGCGGCAATGCCACCGGCATTCAGCGATTGCAGCCCGACATAACGACCAACACCATGATCGAGGTGCACGACGGGTTGCCCAATGGTGAGCTCCGCCAGATTACGAACAATCGCATCGCTGCCGGCGCTGGCTTTTTTATCGCGACGGCGACGTTGAACAACTTTCTGACCAAACAGATCGTTTTCACAGATCAGCGCCACATTAGCTTGCGGCAGAATGAAGCCATGCTCCAGCGGGCTGACAATGATCGCAAATTGATCTGCGCCGTTGGTGAACGCATCAAAGGAACTCAGGATCGGTAGTTGGATCTGCAGTGGTGTCAGTAGTTCCAGTAATGCTTCACGACGCCCTTCGGATTCCACCGAGAATAAAACGCGGCCATTAAATAGACTCAAGAAACGTTGTAGTGCTTCTAACGGCTCTTGTTGTTTGGCTTCAATGGACAATTCTGGCAGCGCATTAACCGGTAGATTGATACGGCCAGCTTTTTCTTCCGTTGGCAGTGCCTGACAGTGGATCTGCGTGCGTTCTTTCAACACACCGAACAGTTGGTCTATTGGCAGATACAAGGTTGCGGGTGATAACAACGGACGGGTTAAATCGTAACGCCGATCTTCATAACGTTGCTGCACATCTTGCCAGAATTGTTCGCTGGCTTGCTGAATATCACCAACCGTCAGGATCAAGCTGGCAGCGGGAAGATAATCTAGCAAAGTTGAGGTTTGCTCAAAAAACAGCGGCAGATAATATTCAATACCCGCCGGCCACATGCCCTTACTGACTTGCTGATAAACCGAGCCGGGTTCCCGACTGGCATCGAATAGCTCACGGAAACGTTGGCGGAAGCCTTCAATGGCATTTTTATCGGTTGGAAATTCGTGAGCGGGTAATAGCCGAACTTCTTTTACCGGGTCGTGAGAACGTTGTGTATCTGGATCAAAGGCTCGAATGGTATCGACTTCATCATCAAAAAAATCAATACGATAAGGTTGTGACGAGCCCATCGGGAACAGATCGAGCAAAGAGCCACGTGCGGCATATTCCCCGTGTTCCAATACCTGTTCGACCGCATTGTAACCGGCCTGTTCCAAGCGGCGGCGCAGATTGGTTAAATCCAGTTTGTCACCGGGTTTGACCAACAGGCTGTGACCGTCAATAAAGCTCGATGGTGCGGTACGCAACATGAGGGTCGCTACAGGCAGGATCAGCAGCCCTTTTTTCATGCGCGGCAGATGATAAAGCGCTTCGATGCGTTGCGATATGATGTCCTGATGCGGCGAGAATGTATCGTAAGGCAAGGTTTCCCAGTCAGGAAACAACCGTACCGGAATCGTTGATTCTGCCAGCAGAAAGCTAATTTCCTGCTCTAAATACAAGGCGGTGGGGGTGTCATGCACCAGCAACACCACCGGATGCTCTTGTGTTTTTACCAGTTCAGCAATCGCCAGAGAAAGACTACTGCCATTTAACTGTCCAAAGGTCAGACGTTGATTTGCTTTGGCACTCAAAGAAAAGGAAAAGTAATTGGTCATTAGTCAGTTTCAGGTTAGTTGATATTTTTTTTCTGCTCGTTCTTTCAGCTGGCGTGACTGCTCATGCATCCCGGCACGGATCAATAACTCACGATCGTCATCCCGAATTAAGGCATATTCGACAGTGATCAGCGAACGCTCTTCTTCAGCCATGATATCGGTAACGCGGCCATAACAATAAACGGCGCTGGCTTCTTCACGAACGAAAATTTTCAGGCGTAATAATTGATTTTTTTCCAACGCCAATGAGGTATGAAAGGTCAAATGGCTGCCGCCAAAACTTAAGGTCAGATGCCGGTATTGCGGGTCATCATCCTGCATCAGAATATGCGTCATCAGCAGATTCAGTTTGCGCGATTGCTGGTTAATGACATCCACCAGATAGCCAATATCATCACTGATACTGCGTAACGCACGCGCATTGCTTAAATCCAGCTGCACAATCGTGTTGGATATTTTGAACGGTTCCGGAATTTCAGCCTCAAAAGTGTCATGATCTGGCAATTCAAAACCTTGTTCCATTGGAATCACACTGATAGTTAAACAGTGATGCACACTAAAATATTGCTCGCTCAAGGAGAACCCCTTGTTGAGTGGATGTCTTACCTTTATTATCCGCTAACTCTTGGATTGCGCAACGCTTGGAAACAGCGTGAAATCACTCATTTTTCAACCTGTCAGTCTGGCAATCGGCCTGCGATACGCTGGCGCCAGAGGTGATAATCGATTTGCTTCTTTTATCTCCATATTTTCAACCTTCGGAATTGCCATCGGTGTGCTGGCGTTGATCGTCGTCAGCTCTGTGATGAATGGCTTTGAGGCTCAGCTGAAGGACCGTATTTTAGGCGTGGTGCCACATGGGGTGATCACCACTGAATCTGGTCAATTGGCGAATTGGCAACAATATCAACAGACTGTTATGCAATTGCCGCATGTGCAAGCGGCTGCGCCTTTTATTACCACAGAAGGTATGGTGCAAAGCCCGGCCAGTCTGGCGCCGATCGCACTGCAGGGGTTAGACCCGCAAAACTACCCAAAACAGGATTTGTTACGTCAAACCCTAGGTAATGCCGCATTGGAGCGGTTGGTTGCCGGAAAATTTAATATCATTCTGGGTGGTGCGCTGGCACAAAAACTCGGTGTTATGCCGGGTGATCAAGTGCGAGTGCTGGTCAGTGAAGGCAGCCGTTTTACCCCGATGGGGCGAGTGCCATCGCAGCGTCTGTTTCATGTGGTGGCTCTGTTTGATGTTGGTTCGCCGGTAGATGATCAGATCGCGCTGATCCATCTGGATGATGCCCGACGTTTGTTGCGTTATCAGCCGGAAAATATCACCGGCTGGCGGGTGTGGTTAGACGATGCGTTTCAGACTGACGATATCGCCAAAACCAAGTTGCCATCGTCACTGGTGTTTCAAGACTGGCGTCAGGAGCGCGGTGAATTGTTCCGCGCGGTTGCGATGGAAAAACACATTATGAGCCTGATGTTGGTGCTGATCATTCTGGTGGCTGCCTTCAATATTCTGTCTGCATTGGTCATGGTAGTGTTGGATAAACAAGGTGAAGTGGCGATTTTGCGCACCATGGGCATGCAAAGTCAGACAGTCATGAAGATCTTCATTGTGCAGGGGGTCTGGAGTGGTGTGCTTGGCGGTGTATTTGGCATGCTCGGTGGCGTGCTGCTGACACATTATCTGAATCCGGTGCTGCGTGTGTTAGGGCTTAATCTGTATATGGATGCTGGTGGTGGTGGTCTGCCGGTCGAATTACAAATCTCCCAAGTCCTACTAATAGCCGTTGGGGCATTATTAATGAGTTTTATGGCGACGTTGTATCCGGCCTATCGTGCCGCCCATATTCGTCCGGCGGAGGCGTTACGTTATGAATAATATCCTGTTGCGATGTCAGGATCTGATAAAAACTTATCGGGAAGGTGAGTTAGAAACGCCGGTATTACGCGGTATTAATCTGACCGTTATGCAAAAAGAGATGCTGGCGATTGTGGGTAGTTCTGGCTCTGGTAAAAGCACCATGTTGCATCTATTGGGCGCATTAGATACCCCTACATCCGGCACGGTGCTGTTTGAACAACAAGATATTTATCAGTGGAACAGCCAACAACAAGCACAATTCCGTAATCGGGAATTGGGTTTTGTCTATCAATTCCATCATCTGTTGGGTGAGTTCACGGCATTAGAAAATGTGGCGATGCCGTTATTGATCGGCGGTATGGCGGTAAAAAAAGCATCGCAGATGGCCACAGAAATGCTGGGGCGGGTGGGGTTATCACATCGTATCACGCATCGTCCGGCAGAATTATCTGGTGGGGAGCGTCAACGTGTGGCCATTGCCCGTGCATTGGTGAATGAACCCCGTTTAGTGTTAGCCGATGAACCAACCGGTAATCTGGATCATAAAAGTGCGACGGCGATTTATGAACTGATGTGCCAGCTTAACCGTGAATTGGGTACCGCATTTGTGGTGGTCACGCACGATAGGGAATTAGCGGGTAAACTGCATCGTCAGGTTCACATGGTTGATGGCGCGTTAGTGGGAGGCGAATAATGTTTCAGCCTTTCGCGCTGTTTGTGGGCTTGCGTTATAGCCGCACGCGCCGTAGCAGCCGTTTTGTCAGTTTTATTTCTGCCTCGTCAATTATTGGTATTGCCTTAGGCGTGATGGCGCTGATCTTAGGGTTATCAGCCATGAACGGGTTTGAGCGCGAATTGCGCCAACGCGTGCTGGCGGTGATCCCGCATGCGGAGGTTGAGCTGGTTTCCGGTGGTTTGAGTGACTGGCCATCAGCTATCCAAGTATTAAAAAAACAGCCTGGAATTACCGCCGTTGCACCGTTGATTTCGCTAAACGGTATGTTGGAAGCGGGCGGTAAAATGAAAGCGGCACAATTACGTGCAGTGTTACCCGCTGAAGAAAAAGAGATCTCGCAAGCTGGCAACTATATGACTGGCAATGGGCTGGATGCGCTGCACCCTGGTGAAAATGGCGTGATCATTGGTCAGCAAATTGCCAAAAAACTCGGTGTGAAAATTGGTGATAGCGTCACCATGCAAGTACCGGACAAAAATGCGCAATCCGCTTTTGCGGCACCCATGCAACGTCAGTTTACCGTAGTAGGTCTGCTGAAATTAGGCGGTCAGTTAGATGGTTTATTAGGTTATATCCATCTGCAAGATGCGCAATCCATGCTGGGCTGGAAGAATGAGGTGCAGGGATTAAGCATAGAAGTAAATGACGTACTCTCTGCTCAAACCATCGCTTATCAAGCGGCTAATCAATTACCGTATCGTATGTATCTGCGTAGCTGGATGACCTCGCAAGGCTATCTGTATCAGGATATTCAGATGGTGCGAACAGTCATGTACGTGGTGTTACTGATGGTGGTGGCCGTCGCGTGTTTTAATATCGTATCGACGCTGGTGATGGCGGTAAATGAAAAACGGGGCGATATCGCGATACTCAAGACCATGGGGGCAGGGAACTGGCAGATCCGGCTGGTGTTTATGACGCAAGGCATGGTGAACGGATTGATTGGTGCCGGAGGTGGAGCGTTGCTAGGTTGTTTACTGGCCCAATATTTGTCATCGACTATTCACGGGCTGGAGCAATTAATTGGTTATCAGTTCCTAAACCCTGAGATCTACTTTATCGATTTCCTGCCATCTGAGTTGCATATGATGGATGTGCTGGTAGTGACGACGGCCGCTATCTTGATGAGTTTACTGGCAACAGTCTATCCTGCTTGGCGAGCCAGTCAGTTATTACCTGCCAGAGAGCTAGGGCATTAAATTCAAATTTCACATATAAAAAAACCAGCAGATCCGCTGGTTTTTTTATTTCATCTCAGATTATTGTTTACTGCGTCGGTGGCGTAAAACAATAACAACCAGTATCAATATTCCCAAGGCCAGTAGTGAGTAGATACCAGTTTGGCCGCGTTTAATCATATGCAGCAGCCAATCACGGTTATACGCACCATAGTCGCCGAGATAAACCCAGACGGGCACAGAAATACAAGCAGCGAGGCCATCCATGACTATGAATTGCCAAATGGAAATGCGGCGACTCATACCAGCCACGATAAAAATTGGCGAACGTAAGCCAGGTAAGAAACGGGCTACAAAAAGTACCCAGTTACCATATTTAACGAACTTTTCCTGTACCTGAGCAAAGCGGTGTGGCGTCACAATACGTCTGATCGGTGCAAAAGCCAGAATGCGCTGACCAAAAGTATGCCCCAAGGTAAACATAGTGCCATCACCGATCAGTACACCAGCCATACATACGGCAAACATCGTATGCACGTCTGCATAACCTAAACCGGCAATTATTCCGCCAGCAACCAGCGTGATATCTTCAGGGATCGGTAGGCCAAAACCACAAAGCAACAGCATAACGAAAACGGCTACATAGCCATAATCAGAGAAAATGGAAATTAGAATGTCCATCTTATTGTATTTTTCACCCCATTCCTGCCCGGTAGTCTCATGGTTATTTTACTAATCAGTCAGAGACAACGCATCAAACTACAACAACATAATGTCGGCCGATTATGACACTCATTAGATGGTGCGTGTGTAAATCAGGGGTAGTTTTCTCCCTTTTATGTGAAATAAGCAACCTCCTGAGATCTGATCGTTGGTTTTTTGAACGTAAAATTTTCCCGCAACGTAAAAACCAACAGCTTTTAGCCGCCGATTCAGAACGAGAAAATAGCAATTCAACCACTTAATTAAGAGATCAATCGTGGAAAGGTTACTGCTGGGAATAGCCTTGGGGATCTGTACTGCATTGATCTGGCCCGAATTGCCGCCAAATTGGTTAGGGTGTGCAGTTTTACTCCTCGAGTTGCTCTTACTGTTTCGTTATCGATTTTCTGGTGCTGTTTTATGTGGTCTTGGTTGGGCTGTCGTTTTTTTTAACCTGCAACTGGGTTGGTTAAAAACGCAACATCTGGAAATACCAGCGCTGCATGAACTCAATGTAACTGTCACTCAGGCCTATCAAAAATCAGATCACCAACAACTCTTGGTTTCTGCTCAGCAGATCAATCAACAGACATACTGGATTGAACCGACCATTCGATTAACGTTAAACAACGATAAATATCGGCTGAAACGTGGCGATAAGCTCCATATTTTGGCGAAACTGAAAATACCCCATGGTTTGGGGAATCCAGCCGGATTTAATGCTGAGCGCTGGTTGTTGGGGCAGGGCATCACTGCGACCGGCACAATCAGTCAATTCGCATTGACCTATCAGGCTGATCACCACTGGCGTGATCAATGGTTGGATAAGTCGCGTCAACTGATGCATGAGTTTTATCAACCCGAATTATTGATGGCGTTGATTTACGGTGAACAACAGGATGTCGATAAAGACGACTGGCAGACACTTCGTGATACCGGCTTAATTCATCTCATCGCAATTTCCGGCATGCATATTGGGCTTATTGCCTGGATTGGTATGGCACTGTCTCGTTTATTGCTGCAACGTTTTGCGGAAAAGATCCCGGCCATCCATTGGTTGATTGGGATGGGGTTTGCATTGTTATACAGTGCGTTAGCCGATTTTTCGGCACCCACCGTCAGGTCGCTGATCATGCTCGGGATCTGGGTGGTATTAAGGCTTTGGCAACGTGAGTGGTCGGCAATCCGGATCTGGTTGATAGCATTAGCCATTATGCTCATGATTGATCCTTGGTCAGTATTTTCTGCCGGTAGTTGGCTTTCTTTTATTGCGGTCGGGATCTTAGGCATTGCCGGTTTTTTATGGCGTAAGCCATCTATGTGGCAAATTCAATGTTTAATGACCGTGCTACTGTTGCCTTTTCAGCTACTGTTGTTTGATGGCCTGAGTGTCAGTAGTGTCTTAATTAATATTCCTGCTGGGCCATGGTTTACTTTCTCAATTGTACCTATTGGGCTGGTTTCCGGGTTATTAGTGCCCATTTTCCCCGCATTAGCGCGTTTTGGCTTTTGGTTGTGTGATTTGCAACTGCACTGGTTAATGTCCATGTTGGAATGGATTCAACATTGGGGATCAGGTTGGCTGTCGCTTTCTGCCTATCAACAACAAATGCTGTTCTGGGGTTTAACGGTTTGGTTCATCTGGTGTTTTACTCCGGTAGTAATAAAACGCGAATTGGGTTTGTTGTTATTAGCTGTTTGTGGATTATTGTTTGCCGGTTGTGAGTCAGAACCTGGCTGGCGAGTGGATATGCTGGATATCGGGCAAGGGTTATCAGTTCTGGTGACGCAGGGCCATCGCGCGTTATTGTTTGATACCGGCGATGCGTATCCCGGCGGATACAATATGGCTGATGCCGCTATTTTTCCTATGTTGGAATATCGTGGCGTCCAGCAGCTGGATTATCTGGTCGTGAGCCATCGAGATAAAGATCATGCGGCGAACTGGCAGCGTATTTACCAAAAATATCCGCAGGCGCATATTGTCTCTTCCGCAAAACTAAATACAGAGACACAAATTTGCCAACGCTGGCAGCAATGGGACTGGGGTCAGTTACAACTCACTATCTTGTCACCGCAAAATTCATCGGGTGGTGATATCAATGAAGACTCTTGTGTACTGCGTATTAGTGACGGCAATCACAGCGTATTATTAACGGGCGATGTGCAACATCAAGCAGAGTTGGAATTAACTAATTTACCTGCTGGTTTGCTGCGCAGCGATATATTGTCATCGCCCCATCATGGCAGTAGGTCATCTTCTTCGGTGGCGTTTATTGCAGCGGTTGCTCCTGATTATGTGGTACACAGTGCCGGATATCAGAACCGCTGGCATCATCCTCATGCGGAAATAGTGGCTCGTTATATTCAGTCACAACAATGGATCACGGCCAATGATGGCTTGATCAGCTTTGAAATTAACCCAAATAGTATGGATATTAAGCCTTTTCGTCGTTCACAACCTTGGTATCGGAAGATGGATGCTTGGTTAGTCGGCGATCACCCGCTAAAATGACGGGTCATTTTGCAGCAAGGTTTGAATCTTTCATGTCTCACAAAGCACACGATGCAGCGCCGCAAGCCAGCTGGCCTATTCTGAAACGTCTTCTTGGATATACCACCGGACGTAAAAAAGGTCTGGTAATTGCCAGTATTGGTATGGTCGGTTATGCAGGTGTGGATACCTTCATGCTGTCACTGATAAAACCCTTGTTGGATGATGGTTTAACCAGTAAAGAACATTCGGTTATGATTTGGTTGCCGCTGATGATCATGGGGCTGGTTGCCATGCGCGGTGTGTGTAACTTCATCTCAGACTATTTTATGGCTTGGGTCGGCAACACAGTAGTGATGCGGCTACAGCAAAAGGTATTTTCCCATTTGATGGGCATGCCGCTGTCCTTCTTTGACAAAAATAACACCGGTAGTTTGTTGTCTAAAGTGACCTATGATGCAGGGCAGGTCTCTTCTGCTGCCAGTTCAACCTTGATATCACTGATCCGCGAAGGTTGTACTGTTATCGGCTTGCTGGCTTTGATGTTCTATTATTCCTGGCAACTGTCGCTTATCTTTTTTGTGATTGGCCCAATTGTGGGTGTGCTTATCTCTGTCATTAGTAAACGGTTTAGAAAGCTGAGCCGCCAACTGCAGCATGCGATGGGAAACATCACCACCTCGACAGAGCAGATGTTGCGTGGTCATAAAGAAGTGTTGATGTTCGGTGGTCAAGAAGTCGAAGCGGAACGCTTCACCCGTGTAAGTAATTCGGTGCGTCAGCAGAATATGAAGCTGGTAGTTGCAGATGCAGTTGGTTCTCCGATCGTCCAATTCATTGCCTCTACAGCATTATCATTGGTGCTTTATTTAGCGACCTTCCCTGAGATCAGCCACAAGTTAACAGCTGGGTCATTTGCTGCGGTTATCTCGGCATTATTCGGGTTATTGAAACCGTTAAAGAACCTGACGCAAGTTAATGTGCAGTTCCAACGTGGTATTGCAGCCTGCCAAAGTTTATTTGATGTGATTGATTTACCGTTGGAAAATGATAATGGGCAACGCGAATTGACCCATGCCGCGGGTCAGATCGAATTCCGTAATGTCACTTTCACATATCCAACCAAAGATGCTCCCGCTTTGCGCGAGGTCAGTTTTGCAATTGAGCCGGGCAAAACCGTGGCGCTGGTTGGTCGCTCAGGTTCTGGTAAGAGCACGATCGCCAGTTTGTTAACGCGCTTTTATGATATTCAGCAAGGCCAGATCCTGTTGGATGGTCATGATATCTGTGAGTATCGTTTGCGTGACTTACGTCGCCAATTTGCACTGGTATCGCAGAATGTGCATTTATTTAATGACTCGGTTGCCAACAACATAGCCTACGCAGCAGAAGAGCAGTTTACCCGAGAGAAAATTATCGAAGCGGCCAAGTTAGCCAATGCCGATGAATTTATCACGAAGATGCCGCAAGGTTACGACACCATCATTGGTGAAAATGGTGCCACACTGTCGGGTGGGCAACGTCAGCGTCTGGCAATTGCCCGCGCTTTATTACGTGATATGCCGATTCTGTTGCTGGATGAAGCAACGTCGGCACTAGATTCGGAATCAGAACGTCGCATTCAAACTGCGCTGGAATCGTTGACTAAAAACCGCACTACGTTGGTGATTGCTCATCGCCTTTCTACTATTGAGAAGGCCGATGAAATTTTGGTTGTGGATGAAGGTCAGATCGTGGAACGTGGTACCCATGATCAATTACTGGAAATGGGCGGCGCGTATGCCTTATTACGTCGCACACAAATGGGTGCACAAGCCTCATGATTGAATGGCTTTGGTATCGCCGTAGTTGGGTAAACTGGTTGTTTGCGCCGCTGGCGCTGTTGTTTGCATTACTGACAACGGCACGCCGGAGGCTATATCGTGCTGGTTGGATCCGTAGCTATCGAGCATCTGTACCCGTCATTGTGGTTGGTAATATTACGGTGGGTGGTAACGGGAAAACCCCCGTGGTGTTGTGGCTGGTGGATTTACTGACCAAGGCGGGTTACCGTCCTGGCGTGGTCAGTCGTGGTTATGGTGGCAAAGCACCACATTATCCTTATTTGTTACATCCTGCTGCTACGGCAATTGAAGCTGGTGATGAACCAGTGCTTATATATCAGCGTTGCGGTTGTCCAGTCGCTGTGGCGCCAAAACGGGCGGCTGCCGTGCAGTTACTGGTCGAGCAATGTGGTGTTGATGTCATCATCTGTGATGATGGTTTGCAGCATTATGCGTTGCAACGCGATATCGAATTAGCCGTGATGGACGGCGAACGTCGGTTAGGAAACGGCTGGCTGATGCCAATGGGGCCATTACGTGAGACACCGTCCCGATTACGGCAAGTCATGGCGGTTATCTGTAATGGTGGGCAGGCCCGACCTGACGAAATCAAAATGTCGCTACAACCCGCACCATTACGGAATGTTCGTTCTAACCATACCGCCATCATCACAGGTGCAGTAGATGCCTTGGCTGGCATCGGTTATCCGCCCCGTTTTTTTAATAGTTTATTACAGCAAGGTTATGCGTTAAATCAGCAGGTGGCTTACGCTGATCATCAGCAATTTAATGCGGAGGAATTAAAGCAGAGATTTGCTTTACGTCCGCTGATCATGACAGAAAAAGATGCGGTGAAATGCCGGGATTTTGCGTTAGAAAATTGGTGGTATTTACCCGTCACCGCGCAATTACCGGATAAATTTGCTACCCGATTACTTGCTCAGCTGAAGGAACTTCGCCATGGCACTGGATTATAAATTACTGGAAATCGTCGCTTGCCCAATCTGTAAAGGCAAACTGAATTATGACAAAGAGCGCGCGGAGTTAGTTTGTCGGGCCGATAAACTGGCATACCCGGTGGAAGATGATATTCCGGTCTTGCTGGAGAACCGTGCGCGCCAACTGACCTCCGATGAGCTGCCATCATGAGTTTCGTGGTTGTTATTCCGGCTCGTTATCAGTCTACCCGTTTACTCGGTAAACCATTAGCTGATATTCATGGTCAACCAATGATTGCTTGGGTCGTTGAACGTGCTAAACAAGCGGGCGCCAGCCAAGTTATTGTTGCGGTGGATGATGAACGCGTTGCCGCAGCCGTATCTGCTTTAGGTGTTGATGTCTGTATGACTGGCAGCCATCATCAGTCTGGCACCGAGCGTCTGGCTGAGGTGTGTGAAAAATATGCTTTTGCACCTGATACCATTGTGGTGAATGTGCAGGGTGATGAACCCTTGATCCCGCCATCGATCATTAGCCAAGTAGCGAACAATCTGGCAAACACCACTGCACCAATGGCCACACTGGCCGTCGCGATTGAAGATGAACACGAAGTGTTTAATCCGAATGCTGTTAAAGTGGTGATGGATCAGCAAGGCCATGCGTTGTATTTCAGTCGCGCGACGATCCCATGGGATCGTGATGGTTTCGCGCAAACGCCAAAACAGCTACGGCATACATTCCTGCGTCACATTGGTATCTATGCGTATCGCGCCGGATTTATTCGCCAATATGTCAGTTGGCCTGCCAGCCCATTAGAGCAAATAGAGTCATTAGAGCAGTTACGGGTGCTCTGGAATGGCGAAAAAATCCATGTCGCTGTAGCAATAGAAAATCCACCAGCAGGCGTGGATACCGCTGAAGATCTGGCGAAGGTTTGTCGCTATCTGGATGAAATTAAACAGAAATAGTGATTCAGCGCCGTAAATGAGCAGAAGCCAGAGAGATATCTCTGGCTTTTTTGTTTCTACATTCTTATGCTGAATCGATTCTTCTGTGCTGCTTGCATTTTATGTAACTAAGTGTAACATTATGCAAACAACCTGCACTCATATCTCCTCAAGGACAGCATCATGAAAATAGGGACCACGCTTGGCGAATTCATCATCAAAAAACAAGCGGATTTTCCACATGCCTCTGGTGAACTTAGCTCCTTGCTCGCCTCCATTCGTTTAGCCGCCAAAATTGTAAATCGTGAGATCAATCAGGCCGGTTTAAGCGATATTCTCGGTGCAATGGGTCGAGCCAACGTGCAAGGTGAAGATCAGCAAAAGCTGGATTGGTTTGCGAATGAGAAATTTAAAGATGCATTAGCTGCTCGCGGTGAAGTGTGTGGTTTGGCATCTGAAGAAGAAGATGACTTTGTCGCTTTCGACCCGGTTAGTGGCAAAAAATCAAAGTATGTCGTGTTGATCGACCCTCTGGATGGTTCATCAAACATTGATGTAAACGTGTCAGTTGGCACTATTTTCTCTATCTATCGTCGAGTTACTCCTTCAGATCAGCCTGCTACACTGGCCGACTTCTTACAGCCAGGTCACCGCCAAGTGGCGGCTGGTTATGTGATCTATGGTTCATCAACCATGTTGGTGTACAGCACAGGGCAGGGGGTGAATGGTTTTACGCTTGATCCTTCTATCGGTTGTTTCTGCTTGTCTCATCCGGATATCAAGATCCCTGAGCAGGGCTATTGTTATTCCGTTAACGAAGGCCATTATCTGAAGTTCCCACAGGGTGTAAAACAATATATCAAGTATTGTCAGGCGGTGGATGAACAGGAAAAACGCCCGTATACATCACGCTATATTGGTTCGTTAGTGGCTGATTTCCATCGTAATTTGTTAAAAGGCGGCATCTACATGTACCCGTCAGGAACTAATGCGCCAAAAGGTAAATTACGTCTGTTGTATGAATGCAATCCGATTGCCTTCTTGGCAGAACAGGCGGGAGGTAAGGCATCTACTGGCCGGATCCGGATCCTGGATTTGGACCCTACGGAATTGCATCAGCGTACACCGTTTTATGTTGGTTCACGTTTTATGGTGGATAAACTGGAAGAGTTTGTTGCTCAGTATTCGTAAATCAGATTTAGCAGTAAAAAAAGAAAGGGCAGCTATTCGCTGCCCTTTTATATTTAAGTAATAAATAACAACTATTTACGTTTGCTCAGTGGTAACACGGTACGAGTTGGGGCACCGGTATATAACTGACGTGGACGACCAATTTTGCTGGCTGGATCAGCCTGCATTTCCAACCAATGTGAAATCCAGCCGATGGTACGCGCCAGGGCGAAGATAACGGTAAACATCGAGGTTGGAATGCCGATCGCATTCAGGATGATACCTGAGTAGAAGTCGACGTTCGGATACAGTTTTTTCTCAATGAAATACGGATCAGACAGTGCAATACGTTCCAGTTCCATCGCGACATCCAGTAATGGATGGTTGCTGATGTTCAACTCTTGCAATACCGCATGACAAGTATCACGCATTACCACGGCACGTGGATCGTAGTTGCGATAAACGCGATGACCAAAGCCCATCAGGCGGAATGGATCGTTCTTATCTTTGGCGCGTGCCACGAAATGTGGAATGCGCTCAACTGAGCCGATTTCCTGCAGCATCTTCAGACAGGCTTCGTTGGCACCACCATGTGCCGGGCCCCACAGGGAAGCGATACCCGCAGCGATACAAGCAAATGGATTGGCACCCGAAGAACCGGCCAAACGTACGCTGGACGTTGATGCGTTCTGTTCGTGGTCAGCATGCAGTACAAAGATAATATCCATCGCACGCTCAATGACCGGGTTCACGCGATATTCTTCACAAGGCACAGCAAACATCATGTGCAGGAAGTTACCAGCATAACTCAGATCATTACGTGGGTAGATAAACGGCTGTCCCATCGAATATTTATAAGACATCGCGGCCAGAGTCGGCATTTTTGAAATCAGACGATATGCTGCAACTTCACGGTGCTGTTCATGGCTGATATCTAATTCGTCGTGGTAGAACGCAGATAAAGCGCCTGCAACCCCACACATAACGGCCATTGGATGCGAGTCACGACGGAATGCTTTGAACAATGAAGTGATCTGTTCATGCACCATGGTATGGCGAGTGACCATATAACGGAATTTGTCGTACTGTTCTTTATTCGGCAGTTCGCCGTTCAGCAGCAGATAACAGACTTCCAGGTAGTTTGAGTCTTTCGCCAGTTCAGCAATAGGATAACCACGATACAACAGAATACCGGCATCACCATCAATATAGGTGAGCTTTGAAGTACAGGATGCAGTCGACAGGAAACCTGGATCGTAAGTGAAATAGCCATGCGCCCCTAATGCGCGGACATCGATTACCTCAGGACCTTCAGTCCCAGACAGGATTGGCAATTCGATCGGCTCTTGACCGGGGATGTGCAGGGTGGCTACTTTATTAGCCATGGCAAGTCTCCTTTGCAATTAATGTAAAAGCGGTAGTCGCGTGTAATAGCTACGCGAAACGTTTTTGTATTGTTCCTTTATAGTTCGTATAAACGCTATTGCGCTTGATAGCAATAAAAAATCCTTACTGCGTCACACTTATTTCAACCATCCTGATGCACTTTGTCAATTTTATAGCGATATCTAAATGTATGAATGGTCACAGTTTGGGAGCTTAGTTCATAAAATTGTGTTTCTAATAGGTTAAATTTTTGTAATGAATTGGGATAGCTGAATATACTGAATGGGCTGTTGCTTTATATCCGTAAACAGCGGCAGAAATGAGTAAACAAGATTGTTTTTTGAGCATTGAAGTTACCTTATTCGCTCTGTGATTGCCGTAACAGTAACAGGCAATCATAATATGTTGAATATAAAAGGAACCTTTTCATCCTGAGAGCAAAACTGAGTGAAATTAGTGCCGTTTTCAGGTGATTCATCCGGTCAGACGAAAAATACTGATGGCCGGATTGGCTGTCGGTCAAAGGAAACCAAATGAATATGCATGAAGATGCCATCGTTACCTGGATTCGATCTTCTTATCTGGCAAACAGTTCGTATGTTGAAGACCTTTATGAGTCATACCTGATTGATCCGAATTCTGTGCCCTTAGAGTGGCAGCAGTGTTTTTCGGAGCTGGGTGCCCCACAGATCAATGAACAGCCTCATGCGCCGGTTCGTCAGCGCTTGCGTCAGGAAGTCACACAACCCCGACGTGCAGTCAGTGTCGCTGGCAATGCTGCTTTAGATCAAAAACAATTCCATGTATTACAACTCATCAATGCCTATCGTTACGCCGGCCATCAGCTCGCCAATCTTGATCCGCTGGGGCTGACCACGAATCCAGTGGTGCCGGAACTGGAGCTTTCGTATTACCAGTTGGAAACAACCGATCTGGATCGTGAATTTCATATCGGCAGCTTCATGGCTAATCAGGAACGCATGACACTGCGCGAGCTGCTGGCTTCCTTACAAAAAACTTATTGTGATGTGATTGGTGCAGAATTTATGCACATGACATCGCAGCTGGAAAAACGCTGGATCCAGGAACGTTTAGAATCGGTAGATGCGCGCCCGAAATGGACCGCCGAGGCGAAAAAACAAGCCTTAGAGGAATTGACCGCCGCTGAAGGTTTGGAACGTTATCTCGGTGCCAAATTCCCCGGCGCAAAACGCTTTTCGCTGGAAGGCGGCGATATGCTGATCCCGATGGTGAAATCGATTATTCGTCAGGCAGGCGGCACCGGGCATAAAGAGATTGTCATTGGTATGGCGCACCGTGGCCGACTGACCATGCTGGTCAACGTGCTGGGTAAACGCCCGAAAGAGCTGTTTGATCAATTTGCGGGTCATCATGGTGATGCCTGGGGAACCGGTGATGTGAAATATCACATGGGCTTCTCATCTGATTTTGCGACCGAAGGTGGTAATGTTCACTTGGCGTTGGCGTTCAACCCATCGCATCTGGAAATTGTGAATCCAGTGGTTATCGGCTCTGTTCGTGCCCGAATGGAACGTCTGCATGACAATGAATTCAATAAAGTATTGCCGATCACCATTCACGGCGACTCGGCTATTGCTGGGCAAGGTGTTGTTGCTGAAACCTTTAACATGTCTCAAACCCGCGGTTTTGGTGTTGGTGGCACGGTTCGTATTGTTATTAACAATCAGATTGGTTTTACCACTTCCAATTCGAAAGATACGCGTTCTACCCGTTACTGTACCGACATCGCTAAAATGGTACAGGCGCCTATTTTCCATGTGAATGCCGATCATCCGGAAGCGGTGCTGTGGGTGACCAAACTCGCCATCGAGTTCCGTAATACCTTCCATCGTGATGTGGTGATTGATCTGGTTTGTTATCGCCGAAATGGCCATAACGAAGCCGATGAACCCACCGCCACACAGCCGCTGATGTATCAAAAAATTCGTCAGCACCCAACCACCCGCCAACTTTACGCTGAGCAATTAGCGAAAGAAGGGGTCATTAACGAAAATGCCGGTAACCAGATGGTGACCGATTACCGTCAGGCGCTGGATCGTGGTGAATGTGTGGTCAAAGAATGGCGCCCAATGTCTGCGATGCATCAGAACTGGACGCCGTTTCTGGGTCATGACTGGCAGGAAGCGTATAACTCAACCTATCCGCTGGATAAATTAAGTGATCTGGCTGCCAAGCTGTGTCGCTACCCTGATACGCATGTTTTGCAATCTCGTGTGCAGAAGGTGTATGAAGACCGTCTGCTGATGAGCAAAACAGAAAAAATGGCTGACTGGGGTTTTGCTGAGAATTTGGCTTATGCCACTTTACTGATGAATGGAAACCCGGTGCGGTTAACTGGGCAAGATTCGGGGCGCGGCACCTTCTTCCATCGTCATGCAGTGCTACATAACCAAACTGATGGTTCGACCTACACACCTCTGATGAACATTGATCCGGCACAAGCGCCATTCCGTGTTTACGATTCCGTCTTGTCGGA
This sequence comes from uncultured Tolumonas sp., assembly GCF_963556105.2. Classification (NCBI taxonomy): domain Bacteria; kingdom Pseudomonadati; phylum Pseudomonadota; class Gammaproteobacteria; order Aeromonadales; family Aeromonadaceae; genus Tolumonas; species uncultured Tolumonas sp. Next base: position 376,089 of record NZ_OY829948.1, on the reverse strand, counting down.
AGAAGCGGTGCTGGCTTTTGAATACGGTTATGCCACTGCAACACCGGATGGTCTGACGCTTTGGGAAGCGCAGTTTGGTGATTTTGCCAATGGTGCACAGGTGGTGATTGACCAGTTCCTCTCTTCTGGGGAACAGAAGTGGGGCCGTTTGTGTGGGTTGGTATTGCTGTTACCGCATGGTTACGAAGGGCAGGGTGCAGAACACTCGTCAGGCCGCCCTGAGCGTTATCTGCAGATGTGTGCGCAACATAATATGCAAGTCTGTATGCCGACCACGCCTGCGCAGATCTATCACTTATTGCGTCGACAAATGTTACGTCCGATGCGCCGGCCTCTGGTGGTCTTTACTCCGAAATCGTTGTTACGACATCCGCTCGCCGTTTCATCGTTACAAGAGTTGGCGGAAGGCCGTTTCCAAAATGCGATTGCAGAAGTCGATGTTATTCCACCAGAAGGGGTACAACGTGTTGTGCTTTGTTCCGGTAAGGTCTATTACGATTTATTGGAAGCACGCCGGAAATCGGATAACAAAGCGGTTGCCATTATCCGTATTGAGCAGCTTTACCCGTTCCCGGAAGAAGAACTGCGGGAGATCTTGCGGCCTTATGAACACGTGCAAGATTTTGTCTGGTGCCAGGAAGAGCCTAAAAATCAGGGCGCTTGGTATAACTGCCAGCATAGAATGAGAAGGGTGATCCCATCTTCAGTTTATCTGAATTATGTAGGTCGTCCGGCATCAGCGGCGCCCGCAGTCGGGTATATGTCGCTGCATCTGCAGCAGCAGAAAACATTAGTCGAAGAAGCACTGACAATAAAATAAAAGGATACACCCATGACTTTGCAAATAATGGTGCCTGATCTCCCGGAATCCGTTTCTGACGCGACAGTGGGTACCTGGCATAAGAAGATTGGCGATAGCATCAAGGCCGGTGAATTGTTGGTTGATCTTGAGACTGACAAAGTTGTGCTGGAAGTGCCGGCACCACAGGATGGTGTCATTAGTCAGCAATTCTTTGAGACCGGTAGTACGGTGCAAGGGCATCAGCTCTTAGCTGAGTTAGAGCCATTGCCTGCCAGCGGAGAAGAGACGTCGGCGAAACCTGTCGTCGCTGAAGTCGGGGCGAGCGATATCTTAACGCCTTCTGTACGCCGCATTCTGGCCGAGGAAGAGGTTGATCCTGCACATTTACATGGTTCCGGTCGTGGTGGCCGTATTACCCGTCAGGATGTGGTTCAGCACATTCAGAGTCAAAGTAATCAGCCAATGCCAGTTCCAGTGGAAATTGCCAACGTTGAAGCGGTTGATGTGTCATCGAATGGTCGTGAAGAAAAACGGGTGCCAATGACGCGTTTGCGTAAGCGCATTGCTGAACGTTTACTGGAAGCCAAAAACACTACAGCGATGCTGACGACTTTTAATGAAGTCAACATGCAGCCGATCATGCAGATCCGCAGTAAATATCAGGAACAGTTTGAAAAACGTCATGGCATTAAATTGGGTTTCATGTCGTTTTATGTCAAAGCAGTCAGTGAGGCGTTAAAGCGTTACCCGGAAGTGAACGCCTCTATTGATGGTAATGATGTGCTGTATCACAACTATTTCGATATCAGCATTGCGGTATCAACAGAGCGTGGTCTGGTGACGCCAGTGCTGCGTAACTGTGATGATCTGTCATTAGCTGAAATTGAAAAAGGTATCAAATCACTGGCGGATAAAGCCCGCGATGGCAAACTTTCGGTAGCAGATTTAACCGGCGGTACGTTTACCATCACTAATGGCGGTGTCTTTGGCTCGCTGATGTCGACACCCATCATCAATCCACCACAAAGCGCAATTCTGGGGATGCACAAAATCCAGGATCGCCCGATGGCCGTGGATGGACAGGTGGTAATTCTTCCAATGATGTACTTGGCTCTGTCTTATGATCACCGTATCATCGACGGCCGGGAATCGGTTGGCTTTCTGGTATATGTCAAATCATTACTGGAAGACCCTACACGGTTGTTATTGGATATCTAATATAACGAGAGTGGTATTGTGCCACTCCCTGAATAACGGACTATTATCATGAATTTGCATGAATATCAGGCCAAGCAATTATTTGCTGACTACGGCCTGCCTGTGCCTTCAGGCATTCCCTGTTCTTCTGCTGATGAGGCTGTTGCAGCCACCAAAAAGTTGGGTGGTGATAAGTGGGTTGTGAAGTGTCAGGTTCATGCTGGTGGTCGTGGTAAAGCCGGTGGCGTGAAAGTCGCCTCCAGCGAGCAGGATGTGCGCGAGTTTGCTGAGCATTGGTTAGGCAAACGTCTGGTGACTTACCAAACTGACGCCAGTGGTCAGCCAGTCAACACCATTCTGGTGGAAACCTGCGGTAATATCGCCAAAGAGCTGTATTTGGGTGCCGTGGTTGACCGCAGCACGCGTCGCGTAGTGTTTATGGCCTCCACTGAAGGCGGCATGGACATTGAAACCGTTGCTCACAACACGCCTGAACTCATTCACAAAGCCACACTAGATCCGCTGACTGGCCCGCAAGCCTATCAGGCGCGTGAACTGGGTTTCAAACTGGGTTTAAATGCCGAACAGCTGAAACAGTTCACCAAGATCTTCTTAGGCCTAGGTAAAATGTTTGTTGCCTGCGATCTGGCCTTGCTGGAAATCAACCCATTGGTGATCACCGGGGAAGGCAACCTACTGTGTCTGGATGGCAAAATCAATATCGACAGCAATGCACTGTATCGTCAGCCAAAACTGAAAGCGTGGAACGATGAGTCACAAGACGATCCGCGTGAAGTCGAAGCAGCCCGTTGGGAGCTGAACTACGTGGCCCTTGATGGCAGCATCGGCTGTATGGTCAACGGCGCGGGCTTGGCGATGGGCACCATGGACATCATCAAACACCACGGTGGATTCCCAGCCAACTTCCTCGATGTGGGTGGTGGTGCAACCAAAGAGCGCGTGACAGAAGCCTTCAAACTGATCCTGTCTGACAGCAAAGTGAAAGCAGTGCTCGTTAACATTTTCGGTGGTATCGTACGTTGTGACCTGATCGCGGAAGGCATCATCGGTGCCGTGGCCGAAGTCGGCGTGAAAGTGCCGGTCGTCGTGCGTCTGGAAGGTAACAATGCTGAGCTGGGCTCGCAGAAACTGGCAGAAAGTGGATTAAACATTATTGCAGCAACCAGTCTGACCGATGCTGCGGTACAAGTCGTTAAAGCAGCGGAGGCCGTGGCATGAGCGTTCTGATCAACAAAGATACTAAAGTTATCTGCCAGGGTTTTACCGGTTCACAAGGTACCTTCCATTCTGAACAAGCGATTGCCTACGGCACGCAAATGGTGGGTGGCACTTCGCCGGGTAAAGGTGGCACAACGCATTTAGGTTTGCCGGTGTTTAACACCGTGCGTGATGCGGTGGAAGCAACCGGTGCGACGGCATCGGTGATTTATGTACCAGCACCATTTTGCAAAGATGCGATTTTAGAAGCCATTGATGCGGGTATCGAACTGATTGTTTGTATCACCGAAGGTATTCCAACACTGGATATGCTGCAGGTGAAATGCCGTCTGGAAGAGACCGGTGTACGGATGATCGGCCCGAACTGTCCGGGTGTCATCACTCCGGGTGAATGCAAGATCGGCATTATGCCGGGGCACATTCATCTGCCGGGTAAAGTGGGTATCGTCTCCCGTTCTGGCACGCTGACCTATGAAGCAGTGAAACAGACCACCGATGCGGGTTTTGGTCAGTCCACTTGCGTGGGTATTGGTGGTGATCCGATCCCTGGTTCGAATTTCATCGATATTCTGAAGCTGTTCCAAGATGATCCACAGACTGAAGCGATCGTGATGATTGGTGAAATCGGTGGTACTGCAGAAGAAGAAGCGGCAGCATTCATCAAGGCCAACGTCACCAAACCAGTGGTCTCTTACATCGCGGGTGTAACTGCTCCAGCGGGTAAACGCATGGGGCATGCCGGTGCCATCATTGCCGGTGGTAAAGGCACGGCGGCGGAGAAGTTTGCGGCGTTAGAAGAAGCGGGCGTGAAAACCGTGCGTTCACTGGCCGATATTGCTGCCGGCTTACGTGAAGTGACCGGCTGGAAATAAATTCAGTTTTTCGTAAATACAAAAAAGGCTCTTTTTACAGAGCCTTTTTTATTGCTTGGTTATGGTGTTATGCAGCGAAGTTTTTCGCAGCAAAATCCCAGTTCGCCAGAGCCCAGAAGGTTTCCAGATATTTTGGACGCAGATTACGGAAGTCGATGTAGTAAGCATGTTCCCATACGTCTACGGTCAGGACTGGCGTTACGCCATCAGTGATTGGGCAACCTGCATTTGAGGTGTTCTGGATAGCCAGAGTACCATCGGCTTTTTTCACCAGCCAAGTCCAGCCAGAACCGAAGTTAGTAACTGCTGATTTAGTGAAATCTTCTTTGAATTTTTCGAACGAGCCAAAAGCAGCATTGATCGCATCAGCTAATGGGCCTGTTGGTTCGCCACCGCCATTTGGTGACAATGAATGCCAATAGAAGGTGTGGTTCCATACTTGAGCTGCGTTATTGAAAATACCACCGCTGGAGGTCTTGATGATCTCTTCCAGAGTTTTGTTTTCAAATTCAGTACCTGGGATCAGGTTGTTCAGGTTAACAACATAAGTGTTATGGTGTTTACCGTAGTGGTATTCCAGTGTTTCTTGAGAAATGTGTGGTGCCAGAGCATTTTTTTCGTAAGGCAGTGCCGGTAATTCAAAAGCCATTGCAAACTCTCCTCTTTGATTAACGGTCTCTATAGGTCAGACCTTCTTGCTAAATTGATTTATAGCAAATTTTAACTCTTATATACTACATATTGTTGTAAAAAATTTAACATTTTACTTACGTCAGTTAAAAAATGGTGGCATTGTCTGACCATAGCTAGTCTATAACCACATAAAAGGTAACGTTGTTAAGCCGTAGTGATAGAGTAAAATCAGTTTGATTTCAGTTAAGAGGGGCAATCATGGAAACTATTGAGAAGATCAAGCAACAAATCGCAGAAAACCCAATCCTGTTGTATATGAAGGGCTCACCAAAGTTGCCAAGCTGTGGCTTCTCATCACAGGCATCACAAGCGTTGATGGCTTGTGGCGTTCCTTTTGCCTATGTCGATATTCTGCAAAACCCAGATATCCGTGCTGAGTTGCCTAAATATGCTAATTGGCCGACTTTTCCACAATTGTGGGTTGATGGTGAGTTGATTGGTGGTTGTGACATTATGCTGGAAATGTTCCAACAAGGTGAGCTACAGACTTTATTAAAAGCCGCTCACGCTAAACAGCAAGCTGCGACGGAATAATACCTAGAAACGGGAGCTGCCAAATTAGCTCCCGTTGATTTAATTAATAAATAGTGGCCGATTTCATAGTCACTACTAGCTGCCTTTGCTATGATTTCCAAGTGTTCACTAGATAAGGCCACACACTGTGTTTAAGGCTCAGAGTCCTGCCGGGCTTGCTGAAGAGTACATCATCAAATCAATTTGGAATCATCGTTACGCGCCGGGCACTATTTTGCCTGCGGAACGAGAGTTATCTGAATTGATTGGCGTAACCAGAACCACGTTACGTGAAGTCTTACAGCGGCTGGCGCGCGATGGCTGGTTGACGATTCAACATGGCAAACCAACCAAAGTGAATAATTTCTGGGAAACATCCAGCTTAGGTATTCTGGATACTCTGGCGAAACTAGAGCAGGAAAAACTTCCTCAATTGGTTGAACAGCTCTTTTCTGCCCGCACCAATATCAGCGTTATTTTCATTCATGCAGCACTCAAACGTGATGCATCGTCTGTGTTATCAGTGCTGGCGACTCGAACTGAACTAGATGACTCCGCAGAAGCTTATATCGATTTTGATTATCAGCTTTACCATGTACTGGCTTTAGCGTCCGGCAACCCGATCTATGCGTTGATCTTTAATGGCTTCAAGAGTCTTTATCGTCGCGTCGGGCGTTATTACTTTACCGATGCTGCCGCGCGTCTGTTAGCGATGAAATTTTATGATCAGTTAGCTACATTGGCGGAAAACGGTGCTTTTGAAACAGCGAGAAGTGTTGTTCGTCAATATGGCTCTGAATCAGCCAAAATTTGGCTAGAGTTGAGAAAGAATTTAGGGGATTCAGCGGTACTTGAAGGGTGATAAAAGGGCGGCGGCCTGATAAGCCACATCTCGGCACTCAAGTCATCCGCTGCGGCTGCTTCCTTCCGGACCTGACCGAATTCACGAACTATCGATGCGAGAGGACCCACCAGGCCGCCATCACTGAAACGCCGCTGATAGTATCAAACTCTCTGTAAATTGCAACAATGCCTTTTAAAACAATTTACTGAAAATACAGAGAGTTTCATAAAGAGTCGCTACAGTTGTATTATCTTAGAGACTAATTGTCCTTGAATACCATCGATGTACATACGCTCCAGCGTTTCTCGTTGAGACATGTTTTCAACACCCTCTGCAATCACGACACAGCCCATGCGATGTGAAATTTCAACGATCATGCGTATAAATTGCTGGCTTGCACTATCACGTTCGATGGTATCAATTAGTGCTGAATCTAGTTTGATATAATCGGGGCGTAACTCACGATACAGGCGAAACGACCCCATTCCTCGACCGAATTTAGATATACAGGAACGACTGCCGACTCTGCGCAACATTTCAAACATACGAATACTGGCGGCAAGATGACAATCAAGTATTTCCTCATCAATTTCAAACACCAGATTGGGTGCTATTTCTTGTTCTCGTAATAAAATGCGTTCTAACCAGATCATGAATGATGAGTTGAATAATGCATTTACGCTGAGATTCAAACCCCAGCGGGCTATATTCTCAGAATGGAGTTTATGCTGCTGAAGCATATTCTCTACAACCAACTCTTCTAATTTGCTCATGATGCCATGTCGCATAGCCATGGCATAAACTGTTTCAGTTGGTAGAGTTTGCTGTTTTTGGCCAATAAACCGCGGAATAATTTGAATATAATTGTTTACAGCCATATTTAATGGCTGAATAGCCTGACCGTTGAAAGTGACATTTCTCGACTCAATTATAAATTGGATCGCTTGCCGCCAATGACTTTCCCCTTGAAATGCATCATCTGCATCAAGTTCTTGTACATACCAGCCATTAACTACACTAGTTTGAGCTTTTGCTAATGCTAAATCCGCTCTGGATAATGCTTGCTCAGGTAATTGTCCTGGCCGGAGGAAGGTAATGCCAGTATATGCGGCACTATCCATCGACATTTGTAGCTGGAAATTATCAAATAATTGTTTAAGTTCTTTGCCTAAAATTGGTGCAATCGATAGCGTTATATTTTTGATTAAAATGGCATAGTCGCTACTGGATAAACGATAAACATATTCAGTAGAAAAGCGATGCCCAACATATTGCACAATTTCAGCTATAGCCTGCAGGTATTGATCTCCGGCTACACGACCTCGTTGGTGGTTAATGCTGGTTAATTCGGTTGAACGAATAAGGCACAAACATGCTTGCTCAGATTGATTTTTCTGCTGCAAAAACTCAGTTAAATGCTTGCGGAACGCACTGCGATTTTGAAGGCTGGTCAAATTATCTTGCAAAGCCCTATGTTCCAGTTCTGAATTGAGGCTCTTTATTTTGTTGATATCTTGCTGCAGAGCATCATGCTGGCGCTGAATAACAGAAGAAAGAAGCGGGAAAATCTTAGATGAAGGTTGATTTTCAAGGAGTAACGATGCTGTTTTTGATTCCGCTTTTTTCAATAACGATTGGTTGACCCAAAGCAGGGTTAATAACGACAGTATCAATAATCCGTTAGATATCAGTATTAGGCTGCTACCTGCATAATCAGCAAATGAATAGTAAATAACGGCAGTATTGATGGCGATGGCTAGCAGCAAAATGATGGCCAACGATAGCCACTGTTTTTGATAGATACTTTGTTCTTTCATCCATGGCTCCTCGTTTATTATGTCTACTCTTTGCTCTATCCTTATAGCATAAAACATAAACAATTCTTTTCTGCTAGCTGACAATATTACTTAGAAAAAAACTCGCTTTTACTGATGCGGGTGTGCTCTGAGTAACAAATTCGAAGAATTATCAGCAATAAGCGTAGATTCGTGATCTCTCGAATGGAACTTGTTTCATTTAGAGAACATTATAGTCCCGTTGCAATGGATTGATAATGAACGAGCTCGCTCCATTTGGCAACCAAACGTGTCTTTTAGTTGTTATCACGGGAGGTTTTTATGGTTTCAGTAGATCCGCAGGGCATGACTCAGGCCAGAGAAGCAATCAACCAAACTCTGGCATTGGTTCTGGCGGGAGGAAGAGGCAGTCGGTTGAAGCAGCTGACTGATAATAGAGCAAAACCAGCGGTACATTTCGGTGGTAAATTCCGAATTATTGATTTCGCACTCTCTAATTGTATTAACTCAGGTATTACCCGCGTAGGTGTGGTTACACAATATAAATCCCACAGTCTTCTTCGTCATATTCAGGCTGGTTGGTCTTTCCTGCGTTATCAAATGAATGAATTTATCGATTTGCTTCCAGCACAACAGCGTTTGGACGAGGTGAATTGGTATCGTGGTACTGCGGATGCAGTCTATCAAAACGTGGATATTATCCGCGATTACACCCCTAAGTATGTGTTAGTGCTTGCTGGTGACCATGTTTATAAAATGGATTACGCGAGCATGTTGCTGGATCATGTGCGACTGGGCGGTAAAGTGACTGTGGCATGTATCGAAGTGCCTAAACATGAAGCTACAGCTTTTGGTGTAATGGCTATTGACGATAACCGTCAGATCACTGAGTTTGTGGAAAAACCTGCTGATCCACCAACAATTCCTGGTAATTCAGAGGTGTCTCTGGCCTCAATGGGCGTTTATGTTTTTGATGCCGACTACTTATACCAATTACTGGAAGAAGATCAGCAAGACGAAGGTTCTCGTCGTGATTTCGGTATGGACATTATTCCGAAAGTAGTAAAACAAGGGATCGCTTACGCTCATCCTTTCAGCATGTCTTGTGTTGGTTGCAAAGATCATGAAGATAAAGATAAAGAAAGCCAATGCTACTGGCGTGATGTCGGAACAGTAGACTCTTTCTGGGAAGCCAATATGGATCTGGCTTCTGTCGTACCAGAACTGGATTTGTATGATGAAAGCTGGCCAATTTGGACTAACCAACGTCAGTTACCGCCGGCAAAATTTGTGCAGGATTTTAATGGCCAATCTGGTAGTACTTTAAACTCTGTACTTTCCGGTGGTTGTATCGTCAGCGGATCTATTATTCACAACTCAGTATTGTTCTCAGGTGTACGGGTGCATTCAGGTTGTACATTAGATGGCGCGGTTATATTCCCTGATGTGGTGATAGGTCGAGGCAGTCGTTTACGCAAAGTAATCATTGATAAACATTGCAATATTCCACCAGGAACTATTATTGGTGAAAACCCAGCGGAAGATGCAAGACGTTTCCACCGCAGTGAGAATGGTGTAGTGCTAGTAACTCGCTCAATGTTCGATAAGTTAAAAGAGTAATATTTTCTTAATGGTTAAAAGGCTGCTTATGCAGCCTTTTTTATTAGGCGCAATTTAGTTATTGCTGAGTAATGATCCAATGTTGAAACGCTTTACGCGCTTGTGGGTCAGCTCGGTTATACCAGTATTTCAGCATCTCCAAAGATTGAAGATTTTTGCTACCGATTACGGCTGCTGCACTATTGTTACCAGTTTGAACGGTACCGTTGACAGAAATCGAGCCATCTTCATTTATAATGGGTTGCTGGAATGCTTTTCCCATTGCAAGAAGCTCTTCCTGATAATCACGGCCAATCTGTAAGCCTTCTTTTTTTGGTAATTCGAAAATATGAGCTGTTTTCACAGCTTTGCTGTTGCGATCAATCAGCTGCAATTTTTGGTTTTTGAGAAAAGCTCTTGCCTGAGGAGCTTCTTTTACTTGTGGCATGTCAAATGTGAGTTGTTCTTTGCCATCAGTTTTAAAGTTAATGACCAGCGGTTCTCCGCTAACAAGATCGATAGAGTCTTTTTTACTGTAATTACCTTCAAAACGGATCACTAACTGGTGTTCACCTTCTGACAGTTTAATTTCACTGTCATTTGCTTTGTAAGATTTACCATCTACCAAATATGTAGCGTACGGACGAGGAACGGTAACGACAGTCTCTGCCAACACAGTCGTACAAACAAATAAGGTCAGTACACCTACAGCCTGAGACAATTTATTGCGGAACAGCAAAGCCATAACTAATCCTTGATAACGGTTATTTCTAGACAGACATTCTAATCTTCTGCGTGACTAGAGCAATAGTGGATGAAAATAAATTGCATCTCATTTGAATCTCTTTATTGTCATTTTAATGTGCGCAATATCACTTAAATTTAGGTGTTTATATTATCAATATATTTTTTATATATAGTAAATTTGTCAATTTACATTTTTTTGCACTAAATTGGTGGTCAAAAATAGACAATTGCACCACTTAATTAACGTTATTTAAGTTGATATACAAAGTGTTGATGTCATCACATTTTCTTGTTAGATTCACATAGAGATAGCATTCATGTGCTATCGCACAGGGAAATAAAAATAAACTCAATGTTTAATTACAGTAGGCATTTAATTATGAAAAAGACTCTCCTGGCAGTAGTAACCACCTCTTTGTTCGCTGCATCAGCGAACGCAGCTGTTGTATATGATAAAGATGGTCAGCAAGTAGATGTATACGGTCGTATTCAGTATCAAGCTGGTCAGATTTATAATGATACAAATGGCAAAGCTAACAACTTTGGTAGTGATACTACTGCTCGTTTAGGCGTGAATGGTAAATGGGCAACAGGTTCAGATGTTGCTTTGATTAGTAAAGTTGAATGGCAGGTTGCTTCTGAAGCTGCTGATGGTAATAAATTTGCAGATCGTTATGCTTTTGCTGGTGCAGACTTTGGCAATGGTATTCAGGCTACTGTTGGTACTCAAGATAGTGCGTTTGTTGAACTGTCTGATGTAACTGACGTTTACAACGAATATTCTGGCTTAATTGAAAACCAATTCGCCCAATCCCGTTGGGATGATTCAGCTAAAGTTACTTATGCTGCTGATGGCTGGGATCTGCGTTCAAGCGTTTCTTTCTCTGATCAAGCTAAAGATAAAACCCAACATACTAATGGTACTCGTGTACAAAATCTGTACTCTGCAGCTGCTGGTTACACAGTTAAGCTGGATGACGTGTCAAGCCTGAAACCTGTAGTTGCTTACCAAGCTCTGACTGGTGAAATCGCTGGTGAAAGCTACACCAACAAACAGTATGCAGCTGGCTTGGGTTATACTTATGATGCATTTTATGTAGCATCAACTTATGGCCAATCAGTTAAAGACAAAGTATCAACTGGTACTGCAGAAGATACTAAAGATACCGTTTGGGCTGTAACTGGTACTTACAAAGTACTGCCAGTTGTAACTCTGGTTGCTGGTTTTGGCCAAGTTGATCCGCACAATGCTGCACAGACAGGTGAAGATGGTACTGTAACTAAATACTATGTATTGGGTGCTCAGTATGACATCACTCCAAAAGCCAAAGCTTACACAGAATACAAAATCAACGAAACTGCAAACCAAGATGACAACTACTATGTTGGTCTGCAATACAACTTCTAATTTCGTCTGAAATTAGTTGATTGTTGTGAAGCCGCCTTCGGGCGGCTTTATTTTTGTGCGCTTAAAATGACATCTGATGCGCAGACGTTGCATTCAGCCTGCAGACTGATAACCTACACGTTTTGATTTTATCCTCAGAAACACACATACCATGAACCGTAACACGCTAGATTTCATTCAATCCTGTATTGCTACTATTCCTGATTATCCAAAACCAGGGATCTTGTTTCGTGATGTCACCAGTTTGGTTGAGCATCCTCAGGGATTTCATCAGACCATCGAACTGCTAAAAGAACACTATCAAACCATGTCGTTTGATAAAGTAGTTGGCACGGAAGCGCGAGGCTTTATTTTTGGCGCACCGTTAGCGTATGCGCTACAGCTGGGTTTTATTCCGGTGCGTAAACCGGGCAAATTACCTCGTTCTGTGCTGGAGCAAAGCTATCAACTGGAATATGGTGAAGATTGTCTGCAGATGCACTGTGATGCAATCAAACCTGGCGAGAAGGTTCTGGTCGTGGATGATTTGCTAGCAACCGGTGGTACAGTTGAAGCAACCATCAAGATGATCCGCCAGGTGGGTGGTATTGTTGAACATGCCGCATTTGTTATTTCATTGCCTGATTTAGGTGGTGAGGAACGGTTAACTGCGATGGGTGTGAAAGTTCTTAAATTGGTTGATTTTCCCGGACATTGATCCGTTAACAGGCAGATATGGCATATCAGGTTCTTGCTCGTAAATGGCGCCCACGTAATTTTCATGAAGTTATGGGGCAGCAGCATGTATTACAGGCGTTAGCCAATGCCTTGGATCAAGGTCGTCTGCATCATGCTTATCTGTTCAGTGGTACGCGCGGGGTGGGAAAAACCACTATCGCGCGTATCTTGGCGAAATGTCTGAATTGCGAAACTGGGATCACCTCCCGGCCTTGTGGGCAATGCAGCGCTTGCCGTGAAATAGATCAGGGTAATTTTGTCGATCTGTTAGAGATTGACGCAGCATCCCGAACAAAAGTCGAAGACACCCGTGAACTGCTGGATAACGTGCAATATCGCCCTGCACGTGGGCGTTTTAAGATCTATCTGATCGACGAAGTGCACATGCTGTCGCGGCATAGTTTTAATGCGTTATTGAAAACACTGGAAGAGCCGCCGGAACATGTGAAGTTTCTGCTGGCGACTACCGATCCGCAAAAACTGCCGGTCACTATTCTGTCTCGATGTCTGCAATTTCATCTAAAAGCACTGACTCGGGAACAGATCGTCGAACAATTACAACGTGTATTACAAGCGGAAGCATTGCCTTATGCACCTGCTGCGCTGAGTTTATTGGCAAAAGCGGCACAAGGTAGTATGCGTGACGCATTAAGCCTAAGTGATCAAGCGATCGCCTATGGTAATGGTCAGTTGCAAGCTGAAACTGTGCAGCAAATGCTGGGCACGTTGGATCATCGTCAGCTGTATAGCCTACTGTCGTTACTGGCAACACGAAATGGCGCGTTGCTAATGCAACAAGTCGGTGCGCTAGCCGAATTAGCGCCTGATTATGATCAATTGCACGTTGAGTTAGCGAGTCTGTTACATCGTACTGCGATGTGGCAATTGCTGGGGCAACAAACTGATCCGACAGCAGATGATGCTGATGCGTTGCAGCAACTGGCTGAACAAATTCCGCCAGAAGAGCTACAGCTTTATTACCAGATTGCCTTGAATGGCCGTAAAGAGCTGCCTCTGGCGCCGGATGGCCGCAGTGCGTTAGAAATGACATTATTGCGCATGTTGGCATTTGCACCGCGTTCAAAAGAACAAGCCGCAATAGATAGTCAGTCAAAGGCAAGCTCTGCGAATATAGCACCGTCGCTGACGGCACCCGCCTTGTCTACACCGGCGGTGATTGCACCTCCTGCTGCGGCCCCGATAGCACAAGATAGTGTGACGGAAGATTTGGCAATGCATGCCAAGTTGCTGCAAGAGCAATCCGAGATCATGGCGCAAGCCGCAAATCAAATGCAGCCAACCGCAGAGATTGCTCAACCCGTTAATGCACCTCAGCAAGTTCAGGCTCGACCAGTCATATCAGCAGATCCTGTTGTTATACAATCAACATCAGCCACAGAAACACAAAATACCGGTGTGCAGGATGTTTTGCGGCTACGAAATCAGCTGCGTAGTCGACGTCAACAAGCAGAAAGTCAGCCAGATAGCTATTCGTCAACAACTGCGTCATCAAATGCTGCTTCTGCTGCGCCGGTTTATGCTCCGAAACCACGAGTTGAAGCTGCTCCGTTAGCTGTGCCAACTGCAGTTGTGCCATCTCAGCCTGTTGTACGAGCAGTTACGCCGTCAAATAATCTGAGCGATGATTTACCGCCGTGGGAGTTACCACCGCTGGATGCGTATCAGGATGCATTTATCGCAACGGATAGTGTCTCGGATGTGACGATACCGACGGCACCATCACTAGCCAGAATCCGGAAAATTGATTCGGTGCAGCCGGTGGCGCCGGTTGTGCCATCTAATCATATAACGACCAGTGCTCAGCCGGTCATTGATGAAGATGATGAAGCGATATGGCACAGTAATGAATTACTGGCCCGTAGTGCTGATTCGTGGGCGCAGACTGTCGCTAAACTGCCAGTGGGTGGGCGTGTGCGTCAGTTGGCGATGCAGGCTGTTATCACTAATCAGCAGTCAGATTGTTGGCATTTGCAGATCCGTAATGAATCTCGTCATCTGGCACAACCCCGGATGATCCAAGAGTTAGCGGAAGCAATATCTGCTTGTTTACCGCAACCTATTAATTTGCAGGTCGAGCCGGTGATGCAATTGGCACAGGCTTGCCCGGCAGAAATTGAGCAGCAGGAACGAGTTCGCTTACTGCAAGATGCGGAAGCATTATTGCTGGCTGATCCGAATGTACAGTTTTTACAGCAGCGGTTTGGTGCCACACTGGATGATGGTACTATTCAACCACTGAAAACAGATACCACCGTTTCTATACCCAAAGAAATTGAAGTGGCAGCAAGGCGACAAGAGAGCGAATCCCCATGAGCATAGAGATGCTATGTGATTGGGGTGAGAGAACGCAGTCAACGACGCTGCCCCACTTCAAGTACGAAGGGTATAATGAATGAAGCGGGCACAACCACAACCAAATAGAGAGTGAGGAAACATGTTCGGTAAAGGTGGAATGGGCAATTTGATGAAGCAGGCGCAAATGATGCAAGAGCGCATGCAGAAAATGCAGGAAGAAGTGGCAAAGATGGAAGTCACTGGTGAATCAGGCGCGGGCCTGGTTAAGATCACCATTACCGGTAGCCACAATGTACGCCGTGTTTCAATTGATCCTAGCCTGATGGAAGACGATCAAGAAATGCTGGAAGACTTAATTGCTGCCGCTTTCAACGATGCCGTACGTCGTGCAGAAGAACAGAATAAAGCCAAAATGGCCGATGTCACCGGTGGCATGCAGTTACCACCTGGCTTCAAAATGCCATTCTGATCTGATACTAACTTTTGTTCATATTTTACAGGTCGTAGTGATTCTACGGCCTGTTTTCGTTTCTTAGTTTGTTTTTAGGTGGATGTATCACGCATGAAGTTCAGCCCGTTACTTGATTCCTTGATCCGTGAATTACAGATATTGCCTGGTGTTGGGCCAAAATCAGCCCAGCGTATGGCATTTCAATTGCTGGAACGGGAACGTAAACGTGGTCTGCAATTAGGGCAAACGTTGCAACGTGCGTTGACCGAAATCGGGCACTGTCAGCATTGTCGTACTTTCACAGAAAACACCTTGTGTGACATCTGTGCCAATCAAAAACGTGCTGAAAATGGTCAGTTATGTATCGTGGAAACACCGGCGGATGTCGCCGCAATTGAGCAGACCCATCACTATTCCGGGCGTTATTTTGTGTTGATGGGGCACTTGTCGCCGTTAGATGGCATCGGCCCAAAAGAGTTAGGGCTCGATAAACTGGATGAGCTGCTACAAAGCGGGCAGTGGCAGGAAATTATTCTGGCAACGAACCCTACCATCGAAGGTGATGCTACCGCATTTTATATTGCCAGCATGGCCAAACAATATCAGATCAGCGTTACTCGTATTGCGCATGGTGTGCCGGTTGGCGGTGAGTTAGAGCTGGTGGATGGCATGACGCTATCGCATTCATTGAGTGGCCGCCGTCCGCTGGAATAATCTTTTCTTTCATAGGGCAAATTTTCCTGACTTGAAAATTTGCCATTCATCCCCATCTTGTTTCCTGTACTAGAACTTCCCCGTAAATCAAGGAAAGCAAGATGACAGAAACTGTTCATATGGAAACCCATGGGTTTCAGACTGAAGTTAAACAACTGTTGAACCTGATGGCGCACAGCCTCTATTCCAACAAAGAGGTTTTCCTGCGTGAACTGATCTCTAACGCGGCTGATGCGGCTGATAAGTTGCGTTTCAAAGCGTTGTCCGATGCTGATTTATATGAAAATGATGGTCAGCTGCATGTTCGTCTGTTGATCGATAAAGAACAACGCACGCTGACTATTTCTGATAACGGTATCGGTATGAGCCGTGAAGATGCTATTCAGCATCTGGGCACCATCGCCCGTTCCGGCACTAAAGATTTCTTCCAAAATCTGAGCGGTGATCAGAGTAAAGACTCCCAGCTGATTGGTCAGTTTGGTGTGGGTTTCTACTCTGCGTTTATCGTGGCAGACAAAGTCACCGTGATCAGCCGTATTGCTGGTCAGACACATGATAAAGCGGTTCGTTGGGAATCCGTTGGTGACGGTAGCTTTACCGTGGCTGAGGTGACTAAAGACAGCCGTGGTACTGATGTGATCCTGCATCTGAAAGAAGATGAAACCGAATTCCTTGACGATTATCGTCTGCGTTCTGTGATTGGCAAATACTCTGATCATATCAGCATTCCGGTAGAGCTGTGGAAAGCACCAGAAGCGGCAGAAGGTGAAGATAAACCAGCCACTGAAGGGGCTTGGGAACAGGTCAACCGTGCTACTGCACTGTGGACGCGCTCTGCCAAAGAAATCAAAGACGAAGAATATAAAGAATTCTACAAACACGTATCGCACGATTACGAAGAGCCTCTGACTTGGTCACACAACCGAGTTGAAGGCAACATGGAGTATACCAGTCTGCTGTATATTCCGGCTCGCGCACCTTGGGATATGTGGAACCGTGAACAGAAACATGGTTTGAAACTGTATGTACAGCGTGTATTCATCATGGATGACGCAGAACAGTTCATGCCAACTTATCTGCGTTTTGTAAAAGGTGTGCTCGATTCTAACGATCTGCCACTGAACGTATCGCGTGAAATTCTGCAAGACAACAAAATCACTGCTCAATTGCGTAAAGCCTGTACCAAACGCGTATTGAGCATGCTGGATAAAATGTCGAAAGACGATGCCGAGCAATACCAGAAATTCTGGGGTGAATTCGGTAACGTACTGAAAGAAGGTCCGGCAGAAGATTGGGGCAACCGTGAAGAAATCGCGAAATTGCTGCGGTTTGCTTCTACCCACAACGACAGCAATGCACAGACTGTCAGCCTGACTGACTATGTTTCTCGCATGAAAGAAGGTCAGAGCAAGATCTATTTCATCATCGCTGATAGCTATGCGGCGGCGAAAAACAGCCCGCACCTCGAAATTCTGCGTAAGAAAGGCATTGAAGTGCTGTTGATGTGGGAACGCATCGATGAATGGTTGATGAACCATCTGTCAGAGTTTGACGGCAAAAAACTGGTTTCTGTGACCAGTGGCGATCTGGAGCTGGGCGATCTGGAAGATGAAGAAAGCCGCAAACAGCAGGAAGAAGCGACCAAAGCCAATGCTGGTCTGATTGAGCGCCTGAAAACTGCACTGGGCAGCGAAGTGGCTGATGTGCGTGTTTCTCACCGTCTGACGGAAACGCCAGTTTGTGCGGTGACTGATGCACACGGCATGAGCAGCCAGATGATGAAACTGATGAAGGCGGCGGGTCAGCCAGTGCCTGAGCAGAAATATATTCTGGAAGTGAACCCTGAACATGCGCTGATCCGTCATATTGCTGATTTGCAAGATGAAGAACGTTTCAAAGAGTGGGCGATGTTGCTGCAAGAACAGGCACAACTGACCGAACAGGGTGGGTTGCAAGATCCCGCCAGTTTCGTGGCTCGCATGAACCGTTTGCTGCTGGGGTAATTTAATTACTTCCAATATCCAAAAGCCGTGCTCGTCACGGCTTTTGTTTGGGTGAAAAGGTTGAGGAATGGCGCAAAAACGTGTACTTTTTGCGCCCTAAGACAGGTTATCTGAAACAGAGGCTAAAATAGATATGCGTATCATTCTGCTAGGCGCACCAGGCGCAGGGAAGGGCACTCAGGCACAGTTCCTGATGGATAAGTATGGTATCCCACAGATTTCTACCGGGGATATGCTGCGTGCGGCGATCAAAGCAGGCTCAGCACTGGGTTTGCAGGCCAAAGCGGTAATGGACGCAGGTCAGCTGGTTTCTGATGAACTGATCATCAATCTGGTTAAAGAACGCGTTGCTCAGGACGACTGCAAAAACGGTTTCCTGCTGGATGGTTTCCCTCGCACCATTCCGCAAGCGGATGCGATGAAAGACGCTGACATTAACGTTGATTACGTTCTGGAATTTGATGTTCCGGACGAAGAGATCGTTAAACGTATGAGTGGCCGTCGTGTGCACGCCGGTTCAGGTCGTGTTTACCATGTCGTGTTCAATCCGCCAAAAGTGGAAGGTAAAGACGATGTGACTGGCGAAGATCTGTCTGTTCGCCCAGATGATGAAGAAACCACCGTGCGTAAACGTCTGGATATTTATCATCAGCAAACTGAGCCGCTGGTGGGTTACTACAAAAATGAAGCTGAACAGGGTAATACCAAATACAGCAAAATTGATGGTACCCAGCAGGTTGCTGAAGTCAGCCAACAACTGGCTGCACTGTTAGGTTAACAGTTAGGCTAACTGTTTGTTTTAACGATTTGTTTATATCAAAAATCTGATCAATTTAATGATAACGCCCGTACCAGAAATGGTTCGGGCGTTATACTTTATGGCAGACAGTAAAATAGGATGGCACTACATGACGAACAAGCAAGGCGTTATTCTGGTTAATCTGGGCACTCCTGCGGAAGCCACACCGGCAGGCGTGAAGGCGTTCTTGCAAGAATTTTTGATGGATCAACGTGTGGTGGGTATTCCGCATGTGATCTGGTGGCCTTTGTTGCATGGTTTGGTATTACCACTACGCTGTAAGCGCGTAGCACATGCTTATCAGCAAATCTGGTTGACTGGCGGCTCTCCATTGTTGGTATATAGCCAAATGCAACAGACAGCATTACAGGCCTTGTTACAAGACCAGTTACCCATCGAATTAGCCATGACCTATGGCCAGCCTTCATTGCAAGATGCTTGGTCACGCCTAAAAGCACAGGGCGTGACACAAGTATTATTGTTACCGCTTTATCCGCAATACTCCTCGACAACCACGGCTTCTGTCTCTGATGCCTGGCAAAAAATTATGGCAAAGGAACACCATGTCCCGTCGTATCAATTGATTGGCGAGCATTATCAGCAAACGGAATATATCCAGGCATTGGCGGATTCTATTCTCCGTAGTGGTTTTACCTCGCAATCAGATGATTTGTTGTTATTTTCTTTTCATGGCATTCCGGAAGCCTACGCATTGCGCGGCGACCCTTATCCAGAACAGTGCAAAGCGACAGCGGCCGCTGTTGCCCAAGTGTTAGGCTTGTCACCATCACAGTGGCAGTTAAGCTTTCAATCACGGTTTGGCAAACAAAAATGGCTGGATCCTTATACCGATGCCACATTGCGACAATTACCAGGACAAGGTAAAAAACGACTGTATGTTGTGTGCCCGGCTTTCAGTGTTGATTGTTTGGAAACGCTTGAGGAAATTGCGGTGGAAGGTAAAGACACCTTCCTGCAGGCAGGCGGCGAATATTATCATTACATTCCGGCCTTAAATGCTGATCCTGGCTATATGCAGACACTCGCGTCCCTGATTCGACGTTGGCAAAACAGCATCTTGTGTTAAAAATTTCAGTGCAGTCCACAGTATCCTAGTATTAACGCACTATAGTTATTCTGTAACGGTTGATGAGTAAGGAGAAACGCAATGGATCTAAGTGCCTATCAACGAATGGATGCCAATATTTTGCTTGGCATTGTGAACGAAAAACTGAGGTTGGAATGTGCTGATCTTGGTGAGTTATTGTTGCGTTACGACATGGCGCAAGAGCAGTTGAACAAAAGAATGTCTTCGATTGGTTATCATTACGATGAAATGACGAATCAATTCAAGGCCAACCACTGAAGCTGATTATTAGAAAACAAAGGCGACCATTTGGTGTCGCCTTTGTTTTAGCAAATATTTTTACTGGATAAACAACCCGTAGATAGCAAACATCAGCGGTGCAATTAGTGCGGTCAAAATTCCGCAAACCACTAACGCCAGCGAAGAAAAGGCACCTTCCGTAACTCCTCGTTCATTCGCTGCAGATGTCCCGACGGCGTGAGAACAGGCGCCAATCGCCAAGCCTTGTGCCTGCGGATCGGTTACCCCAAATAATTTGAGTAATGGGAACCCGATAATTGCACCAAAAATCCCAACGATCACCACCACCGCAGCCGCAATGGAAGGGATCCCGCCTAAGCTCTCACTCACACTCATGGCTAGTGGTGTCGTAATAGAGCGGGTGGCGATACTACGAGTAATTTGCTCCTCAATGCCTAAGCTTCGACAAATCACCATGCTGGTCAGAATACTGATCACGACCGACAGCGAGCAACAAATCAAAATCGGTTTTATCTTGTGTTTAATATGGATCACTTGCTGATACAGCGGTAATGCCAATGCTACCACTGCCGGTTTCAGTAACCAGTTAATCACCCAGGTGCCACTTTGAAAATCGTTGAGCGGAAAATGGCCGAAATGCAACAATGACATGAGCACGATCATTGAGATCAGTAACGGATTCATGATTGGCAGTGGAAACCGCTGATACAGTTTACGGCTCAACCAGTAACAGAGAATTGTTAGGGGGAATGCGAGATAAAGCATCATTGGTTCATCCTCTGGAATAGTTTTCCGACGATCAGCAAGATCAAACACAATCCGGCAAAAATATTCAGTGCGATTACACCAATCGCATGCATAAATATATCAATGTAACCCAGCAAGCCGACCGCAACAGGAATGAATAACAGCGCCATGTGTTTCAATAGCAGGCTGGCACCTTTTTCAATCCAGTGTAATTTCACTAATTGCAGATTGAGTAATACAAACAGGAATAGCAGGCCGAGGATACTGTCAGGAAAACGAAAGGGTAATAAAGCAGCTACCGCTTTACCGGCCTGAAGGCAGGCTAGAATGACCAGAAAATCACGTGCAATACGCAGTATCTGGAAGGATGAATTGCGGAAATTAGACATGAATGATCAGGATAAAAGAGATTTGAGTCACATTTTATCACGAGCTGGTTGCGGGGGGCAGAAAAAAACAGACCCACCGAAGTGGGCCTGTTAGCAGTTTTATTTTAACGCTTCGTTGTGCACGTCGAGCACAGCACGGCCTGATGGATCAGCCAGTTCTTTAAACTTAGCATCCCATTCCAGAGCAGCTGGTGTAGAACAAGCTACAGATTTACCGTATGGAACACACAGTGCTGCCGATTCCAATGGGAAATGCTCTTCGAAAATAGAGCGGTAGTAATAAGCTTCTTTGGTCAGTGGTGTGTTGACCGGGAAGCGATAAGCCGCGGCTTCCATCATCTGATCAGTGACTTCTGTTTCAACCAGCTCTTTCAGGCTGTCGATCCAAGAATAACCTACACCGTCAGAGAACTGTTCTTTTTGGCGCCATGCCACTTCTTTCGGCAGATAATGTTCGAAGGTTTCACGAACAATGTGTTTTTCGATCTTACCGTGACCACACATTTTATCTTTCGGATTCAGACGCATTGCAACGTCCATGAATTCTTTGTCGAGGAACGGAACACGCGCTTCCACACCCCATGCCGCCATGGATTTATTGGCACGCAGGCAGTCGTACATATGCAGCTGACTCAGCTTACGTACTGTTTCTTCATGGAATTCTTTCGCATTTGGCGCTTTATGGAAATAGAGGTAACCACCAAATAACTCATCAGCACCTTCGCCAGACAGTACCATCTTGATGCCCATCGCTTTGATGACGCGAGCCATCAAATACATTGGGGTAGATGCACGAATCGTGGTGACATCGTAAGTTTCAATGTGGTAAATCACATCGCGGATCGCGTCCAGACCTTCCTGCACGGTAAACAGAATGTCGTGGTGAATGGTGCCCAGCGCATCAGCAACTTTACGTGCTGCGGCTAAGTCAGGTGAACCCTTCAGACCCACTGCAAATGAATGCAATTGTGGCCACCAGGCTTCGCTCTTACCATTATCTTCGATACGACGGGCTGCAAAACGCTTGGTAATTGCAGAAACGACAGAAGAATCCAGACCACCAGACAGCAATACACCGTAAGGAACGTCACACATCAGCTGACGTTGAACGGCATCTTCCAGCGCATCACGCAATGCCAGTTTGTCTGATTGGTTATTTTCCACCGCACTGAATTCCATCCAGTCACGGGTGTAGTAACGGGTCAGTTCACCGTCTTTACTCCACAGGAAATGTCCTGGTGGGAATTCAGCAACAGTTTTACAAACCGGCACCAGTGCTTTCATTTCTGACGCAACATAGAAATTACCATGTTCATCACGACCAGTATAAAGAGGGATGATCCCCATGTGGTCACGACCGATCAGGTAAGCATCTTGTTCTGCATCGTATAATACGAAAGCAAAAATACCGCTCAAGTCATCCAGAAACGCGGTACCTTTTTCTTTATACAGCGCCAGGATCACTTCACAGTCAGAACCGGTTTGGAATTTAAAATCAACGGTCAGATTTTTTTGCAGATCTTTATGATTATAGATCTCGCCATTAACAGCCAATACGTGGGTGTGCTCGGGATTATACAGTGGTTGCGCGCCATTACCGGGATCAACAATCGACAGACGTTCATGAACCAGAATCGCTTTGTCATTGCTATATACACCGGACCAATCAGGACCGCGGTGACGTAGACGCTTAGACATCTCTAATGCTGTTTTACGTAATGCAACAGCATCAGATTTAATGTCCAGAATACCAAATATCGAACACATACTTCCTTTTTCCTCGAATAATAGGGCCCCACGCAGGCCATTATGACCGACTATTCAATCTGCCAGAGAGAGGGCTGATCCTGCAAGTAGAAAAACAGAATAGATAAGCCATTTGTCGGTTTTTTCTTTCTTATTTCGCTACCCGATTTTGTTACGACTATATCATTACTCCTGCATAGTCTCACGGTCTTTGCATAAAACATCGAACTAAACCGCTGTAAATGCACTCTTAGAAAAGAAAATAAGAGCTTTTTTCATTACCTACTCTTGTTTTCATTCGCAGGATCAGTTTCATTACACTCGACACACCCAAAACAGGAGGGCTAAGGCGTGGAGTCATTTATTGCGAGGCTACCCAAAGTTGAATTGCATTTACATATAGAAGGTACGCTGGAGCCTGAACTGGCCTTTGTTCTGGCAGAGCGGAACGGTATTACCTTGCCTTATGCCGATGTCGCAAGTTTGCAAGCTGCCTATAATTTTTCAAACCTTCAATCGTTTCTTGATCTCTATTATCAAGGCGCGGGGGTGTTACAAACGGAACAGGATTTTTACGATTTGACTTGGGCGTATCTGATGCGTTGTCGTCAGGATCGCGTGATGCACACGGAAATCTTTTTTGATCCGCAAACTCACCTTGAACGGGGGATCGATTTTGCAACTGTGATTGGCGGCATTCATTCTGCACTGGTGGCAGGGCGTAAGACATTAGGTATTACTTCTTGTTTGATCATGTGCTTTTTACGCCATCTCAGCGAGGATTCAGCTTTCGAAACCTTAGAAAAAGCATTGCCGTTTAAAGCATGGATTGATGGTGTGGGGCTGGATTCTTCAGAAGTCGGCAATCCACCGCAAAAATTTGCCAATGTATTTGGTGCTGCACGTGAGTTAGGGTTCCGTTGTGTCGCCCATGCAGGGGAAGAAGGCCCTGCGAGTTATATCTGGGATGCGTTAGACATCTTAAAAACAGAACGAATCGATCATGGCGTGCGTTGTGTCGATGATCCGTTGCTAGTGGCTCGTTTGGTGGCAGAGCGCGTACCGCTGACGGTTTGTCCATTATCTAATCTGAAATTGCGCGTATTCGATTCGATGGCCGATCACAACATACTGGAACTGTTGGATAAAGGTGTGTGTGTTACCGTTAATTCTGATGACCCGGCATATTTTGGTGGTTATATGAATGACAACTATCAGGCACTGGCTGATGCCCTGCTGGCCTCGAAAGAACAAATTCGCCGTCTGGCCTTAAATAGTGTTGAAGCGTGTTGGTTACCTGAGAAAGAAAAAGAAACGCTGCGTAATCGTATTCTGGCTTATGTTTAAGCGTTTATAGTGTGTAAATCTTACTGCGTACATGGATGTTACGCATTCTTCTGTTTTTACTCGCTGAAGCGGTGACGTCAGCACGAATTTTTCCTATCATGCACGCCCGAATGTCGACTTAATGGGCCTGAAATGACCAAAGATCCTGCTCTGGACCATAAACTTTCTCCTGCATTGTTTCATCCACGCTATTGGCTTACCTGGTTTAGTATTGCATTGCTGGCATTACTGGCTTGGTGCCCGGTGCGGTTACGTGATGTTTTGGCCGCATCATTTGCTAACCTAGTGTTGAAAGTTTCACGTAAACAGTGTTATGCGGCACGATTAAATCTGCAGCTGTGTTTTCCTGAGCTTAGCCATGCAGAAAGAGAAGCGTTGCTTTATCGCAGCCTATGCGTCGGGTTAAAAGGTTTTTTTGCTTTAGGTGAGCCAACATTTTTACCGCCATCTTTGTTTTTGCGTCGCATCAAACCTAATGGCTGGGAACATGTTGAAGCGGCTAAAGCCGCAGGCAAACCCATCATATTCATGATCCCGCATACCTGGACGATTGATGCCTGTGGGCTCTATTTCTCCGGTATGGGCTTACAGATGTGCACCATGATGCACAGTGCGCGCAATCCGGTGTATGACTGGTTTTTGAATCGTCAACGTGTTCGTTTTGGCGGTAAGGTGTATGAACGCAGTGCTGGGCTAAAACCCATCATCAAAGACATGCGCAACGGTTATCACTTCTTCTATTTACCTGATCAGGATCATGGTCATGATGCCAGCATCTTTGTTCCACTCTTTGGGGTTCCGAAAGCGACACTCCCTGCACTACCTAAGCTGACTAAATTGGCTGGTGCTGTGGTATTGCCTGTGCTGGCAACCTATAACGAAAAAACATACCAGTATGAGCTACAAATAAGACCGGCTATGACACCTTATCCTACCGCGGATTTAGTGGCAGACGTCAATTATATGAATGCTGAAATTGAGGTGTTGCTCAAAAATCATCCAGAGCAATATATGTGGTTTTTGAAATATTTTCGCTCGCTACCTGACGGCACAGATCGGAAATATGTTCCTGAATAAACTGCGTTTTTATACATGTGTATGGCTGAAAAATGATCAGATAAGTTGTCTTTTGGCTATACGCATTAAGCGTGCCCACTTTTGTGCAAAAACCAAAAAGTTTGCGATTTTTGTTAACCCGATGCTATAGTGACCACAACATATCCAACTGAACTGGGGAAATCTACGAAGGAGCGTAGCGCCACGCAGTAAGTGGTTTTGTTTAAATCAGGTGAATCAGCGCTATTTTCAGCAGCTGAAAAACTCTGGGAGCATCATTGCATGAAGTTATTTGCCAGGTTATTTCTGGTGTGTGGAGCGTGTTTAGCTCTGCTACCCCTGACAGTAAATAGTGCAGACAACTTAGAGTCTGTAAAATCTACGTCATTCACGGCAGTTCAGGAACAATCCGTCCCTGACTTTGATTCGATTAAAGACGCAGAACAACGTAAGCGTGCTTTTGTCGCCTATCTGCTGCCATCCTATCAACAAGTCTCTTCAGACATTCTTTCCCAACGCAAACAACTGGAAAAATTGAAACAGCAATTGCAGGAAGGAATATTGTTATCTGATAGTCAGACTGAATGGGTACAAACTGTTGCGGAACAGTACAATCAGGAACTCAGTGATGATATCAGCGATGATGTCGATCGTTTGCTTGTTCGGGTAGATATTCTGCCCCCTGAATTGGTATTAAGTCAGGCCGCTACCGAATCCGGCTGGGGAACCTCCCGACTGGCGAGAAAATCCAATAATTATTTTGGACATTTCTGTCAGAGTGTTGGATGTGGTATGGGTCCTTACCGGACAAACGTAGTCCGGGCTAAAGCGTTCAGCTCTCCCATCATGGCTGTACGCGCATATATGCAAAATCTGAATTCACATCCTGCCTATAGTAAGGTACGTGAACTTCGTGCTGATATGCGCGCTAATGAACAACCGATGGATGCTGTGGTATTAGCAAAAGGGTTGCGCCGTTACTCTACACAAGGGGACGGTTATGTTAAGCGGATACAAGGGATGATCCGTTCTAATCAGCAATACTGGCAATCAGATGTGCGCCGCAGTATGGTGCGCAACTAAATCCGCTTGTGATACCAATAAAAAAGCGCCGTAATGATAACGGCGCTTTTTTCTAACGCTCAGCTTAACTTAGCTCGATAATTTCCAACTGATCATCTGGTTCCGTTGCGAGTGCTTGCGGTACAGCTGGAATATCAGGCTTATCAAAGGCGATATCACCACCATCAATAACGCCACTGTCACTGTTGATTGATTTAAAATCAAACAGCGTATGATCCATCAGATGGCTTGGTGTCACGTTCTGAATCGCATTAAACATCGTTTCAATGCGACCAGGGAAACGACGACTCCAATCGTTCAGCATCTCTTTCATGGCCTTACGTTGCAAATTTTCCTGCGAGCCACACAGGTTGCATGGAATGATCGGAAACTCTTTCCACTCAGCATACCGGATCAAATCTTTCTCGTGGCAGTAAGCCAACGGACGAATAACCACATGCTTGCCATCATCACTGACCAGTTTCGGCGGCATGGCTTTCAATTTGCCGGCATAAAACATATTCAGCATCAGTGTTTCCAGGATATCGTCGCGATGATGTCCTAACGCAATTTTGGTGGCACCTAACTCAGTGGCGGTACGGTACAAGATGCCGCGGCGAAGACGAGAGCACAGCGAACAGGTTGTTTTACCTTCCGGAATTTTATCTTTTACAATTGAGTAAGTATCTTCTTCCACGATCTTGTATTGCGCACCGATAGAATCTAGATAGTTCGGTAACACTTCTGCTGGGAAGCCTGGTTGCTTTTGATCCAGATTGACGGCGATGAGCTCAAAGCGGATGGGGGCGCTGGCCTGCAAATTGCGCAAAATATCCAGCATGGCAAAACTATCTTTACCGCCGGATAAACAAACCATGATGCGATCACCGTCTTCAATCATGTTGAAATCAGCAATAGCTTGACCGACATGTCGACGCAGGCGTTTTTGAAGTTTGTTATTGTTGTATTGTTGCTTGGCGGTAAGATCTGGCATTGTTGCGGGCCCCAAAAAAAGAGAGGCCGCAATTATAGCGGCCGTCACTTTCGGAGCAAGCAAAGTAATATTATTCGTACGCTTTAACTACCAGTAAATCGCCATGAATGCTGTCAACCACCCGTTCTGCTGTATTACCGATAAATGCAGCTGACCAGCCCGTGCGTCCGACGCTGCCGAGAATAGTCAATTCTGCATCCAGTGATTGGGCCAGCTCGGGGAGAACATCCTCAGGCATCCCCTCTACGATATGGATACATTCTGCCGGAATATCAAATTTACGTGCATATTCCTCCATTTCAGTTTGATGGTGTTGCTGCATGGCATCGCTGTATAACTCAGGACTAAAGCCGGGCAGTTCGAGAGCAATATTGACGATTGGGGCAGGGAATGCATTCACCAAATGCAGGCTGGCTTTAACCAGCTGAGCAATCACCTTAGCTTCATGGATGATGCGTTCATTTAATGCCATTTGCTCTGCTTCATCACTGATGTTGATTGCAGCCAAAATATTCCCACCGGCAGGCCAACCATGCTGTTTGGTCACGAGGACAGGGCATGGGCATTTGCGTAATAAATGCCAGTCGCTTGGAGTGAAAATAAATGATTTTAGCAACGAGTGATGGTGTGCACTGGTGATGACCAGATCATGGTCATTATCTTTAACCTCTTGAAGAACACATTCAAAAGGCCGGCTATGCCAGATCACTTTTGCTTCAATATCCAGCCCTTCAGTTTGATAAGGTTTTATCATACCGGCCAGCCAGCCAAGACGGTGAGCCACCACCCCTTGCCGCATCTCTTCACGTTCTTCATTGGATAGAATAGAGGTGATTTCGTATGAGAAATCATAAATTGCCAGAAACACTTTGATACGGGCGACATCTTCTAACCTGGCCAGTTCCACCGCGCGTAACAAAGCTGATTGTTCAGGCATGGTGGGATCGATTACTACCAGGATATTCCGATATTTAATCATAGGAGCCTCCTTGGGTAACGATATCGCTATTACTACTACATTCAGCGTAGTCGATTTATAGCTGGATAACTGTTAGATCAAGCATTCTCCTAAGGTATTTATTTTCAGCGACTATTCCGGTGCTTGATTTCCAGCTGAACCTGCTATTTGCGATAGTGCCGCCGTGTCCAGAATGGTGACATATTTGCCCTTTACCTTGATCAAACCGATCTTCTGAAAACGGCCGAGTAAGCGGCTGATGGTTTCAACAGTAAGTCCTAGGTAATTGCCAATATCACCGCGTGTCATGGCTAAACGAAATTCTCTGGGAGAAAAACCACGTTGTGAAAAACGGTTAGATAAGTTATTGAGAAATGCAGCTAAGCGTTCTTCGGCATTTTTCTTTGACAACAATAAAATCATCTCTTGATCACAGATAATTTCATTGCTCATCAATCGCATGATTTGCTGACGCAGTTTGGACATTTTCCCAGAAAGTTCGTCGAGAATTTCGTATGGGATCTCGCAGACCATGGAGGTTTCCAGGGCCTGAGCAAAAGAAGGGTGGTAAAGGCGAGTTACTGCATCAAAACCAACCAAGTCGCCCGCAAGATGAAAGCCGGTGATTTGCTCATCACCTTGTTCGGTAATGGTATAGGATTTGACGGTTCCAGAACGAATGGCAAATAAAGACTTAAGCTCATCGCCAGCCTTGAAAAGTGTTTCGCCTTTCTGGATTGGTTTTTTGCGTTCAATAATGGAGTCGAGAAGGTCTAGCTCGGAGCTATTAAGCGAAAAAGGAATGCAGAGTTGACTAATACTGCAATCTTGACAGTGAATGGCTCCGCCACATGATGGAGGTCTTTTTGCTTTTGCTTTGTCCTGGATCATCTCGACGCTATTTGATTTTTGATTTTAGTCAAAAATATACCATTAATCGAGGCTGTTTGGGTAGTGATAATGAAGGGGTTTTGCTGGCAGAAGGAAAGATACATCTAAAATATCCCCATCGTTGTTACCAACGATGGGGAGTATCACTTACTCTGCTTCAGCAGGGCGTCCTGCAGGGGCAGATGCTTGTTGTTTCAGGTTCGATGTACCGGCCGCACGTCCACTACCATTCACTGGTTTACGCTGGTAAGGTGGATAATCACCTTTTGGCGGCACAGGTGGTAATGGTGTTTCTGCTGGTCGAGTCATTTCCGCATTGGCAAATCGAACTCGGGCAATAATGCCTCGAACTTCTGGTTTGGCTACAGGCGTTACTGTTACAGCAGCAGGAGTAACTAGTTCAGTTGTTACGACTTCCTCAACTACTGCCTGTACTGCTTCTACTACAACTGGTGCTTCAACAGTATCTTCTGCAACAGGAACGCTGACATCAGCGGCCGTAACGTTATTATCGGCAACATTCTGTTCCATATTTACAACGGCTACATCAGCCTGAACTTGCTGAATTACAGCAGTGTCTGCGTCTGCAGCAACTTCTGGCGCAGCATTTTCGACAGCCGTAGCTGGTTGCTCAGAACTAACAGCAGCTGTTGTCTCAAGCGTAGTTGTTGGTAATGGCTCTGCTACAGGAGTAACAGTCAATGCTTCCACGACAGGCGTTGTTGTAGCCGCTTCGGTGTTAGTTTCTACTGCAACAGTTTCCTGAATATCTTTCTCGGTATTGCGTTCCGCATTATTACGGCGACGACGAGTCCGAGTTTGTTGTTCAGTTGCTGTTTCTGCATCAGTTCTATCAACAACGATCTCAGACTGAGCTGTTTCATTAGTCACACGTACTTTTTTGCTGCGAGTATTACGACGTTCACGGCGCTCTTCTACTCGTTGCTCTTTACGGGCTACATCTTGCTGTTCTTCAACACCTGTAGCTGCAACTTCATTACGAGGCTTACGTTCTTTGGGGGCGCGTTCTGGTCTGGTTGCTGTCGGTTCTTTTTCTACCGTATTATCGCGTTGAGCTCGTTCTGGACGTTCTGGACGTTCAGGTCTTTCAGTTCGTTCAGGACGAGGACGGCGCGGTTGACGTGTCTGTGAGGATTGTGCTTTCTCATCAGCAGTCACTGAACCAGAAACTTCATCTTCACGATTACGACCTGCATAAGGTGTGTTACGTTTCCGGTTATTATTGCGGTTATCACGACGACGCGGTTGCTGTGGGCGTTCCTTTGTCGTTTCTTGTTCTTCAACGGCTGGTGTTTTGGCCGGTGATTTGAACAGAGAACCAATCCAGCTAAACAGTTGTGACAAGACACCTTCAGATGTTGGTTTTGCCGCAGGAGATGCCGGAGCCGGAGCAACAGGTGTTGGTGCTGGCACGCTTGGTGCAGCAAAGCCTTGTAACGCAGGCTGTTCAGTTGGTGTAACGATCAGCTGTGGTTTTGGCTGATATTCTTCAACCGGCGCATCAGTTTTTAATTCATAACTGAGTGCATCGCTTTCTTCACCTGAACGGAAACGTGACACTTCAAAGTGTGGTGTTTCCAGACGTGTATTTGGAATGATCAGCAACTGGACGTTATGACGTTGTTCCAGTTTTAATACAGCCTGACGCTTTTCGTTTAATAGATAAGCGGCAACATCAACTGGCACCTGAGCAATAACCTGCTCGGTGTTGTCTTTTAATGCTTCTTCTTCAATTAAACGCAGAATGCTCAAGGCCAGTGATTCGTTATCACGAATAAAGCCCTGACCACTACAGCGTGGGCAGACATGGGTGCTTGATTCATTTAATGACGGGCGCAGTCGCTGACGCGACAGTTCCAACAAACCAAAGCGAGATATACGACCTAACTGAATGCGAGCACGATCCTGACGCACTGCATCACGCAGGCGGTTTTCTACTTCGCGTTGATGACGAACAGGTGTCATATCGATGAAGTCGATAACAATCAAACCACCTAAGTCGCGCAGACGTAATTGGCGAGCAATTTCATCGGCCGCTTCCAGATTGGTCTGCAATGCTGTTTCTTCGATATCGCCGCCTTTAGTAGCGCGAGATGAGTTGATATCGATTGAAGTTAAGGCTTCTGTAGGGTCGATAACAATCGAGCCACCGGAAGGCAAACGTACTTCACGTTGGAAAGCAGACTCAATCTGACTTTCAATCTGGAAGTGAGTAAACAGCGGGATTTCACTTTTATAGAGTTTTACTCTGTTCAGGAAATCAGGGCGAACTAATTCAATGTGCTGTTTCGCGCGCTCAAAAATGGTGTCGCTGTCGATCAGGATCTCGCCGATATCGCGGCGCAGATAATCACGAATGGCGCGAACGATAACGTTACTTTCCTGATGGATCAGAAAAGGCGCAGGGCGGTTGCTAGAGGCCGTTTTAATCGCATTCCAATGCTTCAGCAGAATGTTTAAATCCCACTCCAGCTCTTCTTGTGATTTACCAACGCCTGCAGTACGCACGATCAAACCCATACCGGCTGGCACTTCCAACCCGTTCATGGCTTCTTTCAGTTCGGTACGTTCATCACCTTCAATGCGACGAGAAATACCGCCAGCACGAGGGTTGTTTGGCATCAAAACCAGATAGCTACCCGCCAGACTGATAAAGCTGGTTAACGCAGCACCTTTGTTGCCACGTTCTTCTTTATCGATCTGAACAATAACTTCTAAGCCTTCCTTGATCACTTCCTTGATATTAGGGCGACCATGGAAGGTATAGTTTTCAGGAAAATATTCACGGGCGATCTCTTTGAGCGGCAGGAAACCATGGCGATCAGCACCATAATCAACGAAGGCTGCTTCCAGACTCGGTTCGACCCGGGTAATTTTACCTTTATAAATGTTGGCTTTTTTTTGTTCGTGGCCTGGGCTTTCGATATCCAGATCATAAATACGCTGCCCATCAACGAGGGCAACGCGCAACTCTTCTTCCTGAGTCGCGTTAATTAGCATTCTTTTCATTAAAATCTCTGTTTTTGTAAATTGTTTTATTATGTACTTCACAGTTGCTCGAAACAGACACTACCGGCCTCGGGTCTTAATGGCATGTGGTTAGCAACCTCTCGGTTGGATCATGCGTGAGGCGCACTTTTAGGCGCATTCATGTTTCCACCCTTGCTACAAGGGGGCGGGTGAAGAATCGATGATTTTCTGTGATAGCGAGCTACAGACAACAATCAGCTTTACGCTTTATATAGAAAATCGCTCCATTATTCCATTTTCCTCTGAAACTACGCAAGGCATGCTGTAATGAGTTTGCGACAATCATCAATGGCTGAGTTAGAATTAACACATGAATAATACAAATCCTGGCGTACAGTTCATCACTATTGATGCTGAGCAAGATGGACAACGCATAGATAACTTTTTGAAAACTCAGCTAAAAGGGGTTCCTAAGAGCCTCATTTACCGTATTTTGCGCAAAGGAGAGGTGCGAGTTAATAAAAAACGCATTAAACCTGAGTATAAACTCTGTGCTGGTGATGAAATTCGTGTTCCTCCTGTTCGGGTTGCCGAAGAGAATGAACTACCTTCATCGAAGCTGGGTTCAGTGCAAGCATTGGCTCATCAAATCATCTATGAAGATGACGCGATCATTGTATTGAATAAACCGTCGGGCTTAGCGGTACATGGTGGCAGTGGCTTAAGTTTTGGTGTTATCGAAGGTCTGCGTGCGTTAAGGCCAGAAAGTCGTTTTCTGGAATTAGTGCATCGTTTGGACCGAGATACATCGGGCCTGCTGTTGGTCGCCAAAAAACGCAGTGCACTGAAACATTTGCACGAGCAATTACGTGTTAAAACGATGCGCAAGCAATATCTGGCTTTGGTGCGCGGGCAATGGCAACTACATGTAAAAGCTATTAATGCCCCGTTATTGAAAAATATTCTGCAATCCGGCGAGCGA
Source organism: uncultured Tolumonas sp. (assembly GCF_963556105.2). Lineage (NCBI taxonomy): Bacteria > Pseudomonadati > Pseudomonadota > Gammaproteobacteria > Aeromonadales > Aeromonadaceae > Tolumonas > uncultured Tolumonas sp. The sequence continues at coordinate 342,868 of NZ_OY829948.1, read as the reverse complement.
ATTGTTCGGGTGAACAGTGAAGGCAAGCCGTCTGAAACTCGTTTTCAGATCATGCAGAAATTTGCTCATGCCACTTTGGTGATGGCAAGTCCGATCACAGGGCGAACGCATCAGATCCGTGTGCATACATTACATGCGGGGCATCCGATTGCCTGCGATGATAAATATGGTGAACGTGATTTTGATGAGTTGGTGAAAAAAGCGGGGTTACAGCGCTTATTCCTGCATGCCTATCGATTGACATTTACACATCCAGTAACTGGGAAGGAAATGTCGGTTGAAGCGCCACTCGATAAAGAGTTGCAATCAGCATTAGATCGTTTGGAAAAGTAAGATGAAAGAGTATCAACTCATCATTTTTGACTGGGATGGTACGCTGATGGATTCGGTCGGTCGGATCGTATCCTCTATGCAAAAAGCGGCACAGGCTACTGATTTAGCTGTGCCGTCAGCCAGTTCAGTCAAAGACATTATTGGGCTTAGCTTACAAGTTTCGATGCAGCGACTGTTTCCGCAAGCCTCAGATGAGCAGCATAAAACGTTGATTCAGCATTATAGTAACTACTATAAACATCTTGATGATACGCCGACGCCGTTATTTTCTGGTATCGACCGTATGATGCAGCAACTGTATGCAAGTGGGAAATCGCTGGCAGTAGCAACCGGTAAATCACGTAATGGGCTAGAACGGGTATTGCTTGAAACCGACATGGCATCGCTGTTTTGTGCTCGTCGGGGGGCTGATGAAGCTAAATCAAAGCCAGATCCACTTATGTTGCAACAAATTTTAGATGAACTGAATATGCCTACGCAGTCTGCAGTGATGGTTGGCGATTCTGTGCATGACTTAGCGATGGCGCAGGCTATCGGTATGGACAGTATCGGTGTGACCTGGGGCGTACACGATAAAGCTATGTTAAAAAATCATCAGCCGGTTGCTATCGTTGATTCGGTTATCGAATTGCATCAACATCTTACCGGTATTACCTTGAAACAAGCCTGATCATCATCAGGCTTAGTTTATTCAAATGCTTAGGGGAGTGGTAATTCAAGCCCCCAGGCTGCGAACATATCGACTAAGGCAATCAACGGTAATCCGACCAAGGTATTGGGGTCACGGCCTTCCAGTTGTTGAAATAAGCTGATCCCTAACCCTTCAGATTTAAAGCTGCCGGCACAATCAAAAGGTTTTTCTGCACTGACATACCGTTCAATTTGCGACAAAGATAAGGTGCGGAAATGCACATGGAATGGTTCCGCTAATAGTTGATAACGCGCTGAAACGGCATCATACAAACATAAACCGGTATAAAAGCTGATCTTCTGGCCTGATGCGGCTTGTAATTGAGCGATAGCAGCAGATGTCGAGCCAGGTTTACCAACTATTTTGCCGTTAATGGTGCAAACCTGATCACTGCCAATAATCCAGCTACCCGCATGTTCTTTGGCTACAGCCCGCGCTTTTTCTAATGCCAGACGTTGAACCAGCTGCAGCGCGGTTTCTTCTGCCTGTGGGGTTTCATCTATGTGTGGTGCAGCGCAATGGAAGGGGAGTGCGAGTTTCTCTAGGAGTATTCGGCGGTAAACTGAAGTTGATGCCAGTATTAAATTAGGAATTGTCATAACATCATCAAAATATGAGAAGATGCTAATAGCATATCATGTTGCACATCAATGACAGGCGCTCTTGATCAGGGAATTGACGGTATCTGTATGGTTTTTCCTTTGACTATCGGGAGCTGTATCTATATCATGCCCGCCTTATGCAAAAGGTGAAACTGCCCATAAAGATCGATCCAGTACGTTGCACAGCTAAACGCCTTGATTACCAAGGAATTGTTGAAGCTAAATGTATGCCACGTCTGGCCGAATCCTCGAACGGAATTGTTGGTGATATTGAAGCTGAACTGAGCTTTTTCACTGACGCCCAAGGTTTAATTGTTCTGCAGGGAACTGCGGAAGTCACATTAATCGTTGAGTGTCAGCGGTGCTCTGGTGAGTTTGAATACCACTGCAAGGCTGAGTTCTCGTATACTCCTCTTTTGAGGAACACGATAGAGGACGAAATCCCGGAATCTTACGAGCTTATTGAGCTTGATGAAAACGGTGAATTTGATCTTCACGAGCTGCTTGAGGATGAATTAATTCTCAGTCTGCCGATCGTGGCAATGCACCCAGAGGACGAATGTCCGATGGCGGGCGCGAATATGACGTGGGGTGAGATCGACCCTGCTGATGAGCGTCCGAATCCGTTTGCTGTTCTAACTAGTTTGAAACGCAAGTAAGTTAATTAGGAGTAAGGTCAATGGCCGTACAACAGAACCGTAAAACCCGTTCACGTCGCGGCATGCGTCGTTCTCACGATGCACTGTCTGCAGTGCAGTTGAGCGTAGATGCAACTAGCGGTGAAACTCATCGTCGTCACCATGTAACCGCTGATGGTTACTACCGTGGCAAAAAGGTAATCTAAGTTCTGTAAACGCAGATCTGCCTTTTGTCAGTTCTAACGGTTGCGTTAGATGCCATGGGGGGGGATTTCGGTCCCTCCGAAACAGTGCCTGCCGCTGCGCAGGCACTGTTGCTTTTGCCGCAAATCAACATTCTGTTGGTTGGTGATCAAGCTCAGCTGATTCCTTTACTGGAACAATACTCCCTCGACGCTCATCCCCGATTACAACTCATTCATGCTTCGCAATCTGTCTCAATGGCCGAGCGACCTGTTATAGCGTTGCGTAACAAAACTGACTCATCTATGCGAGTGATGCTGGAGTTGGTGCGATCAGGTCAAGCTCAGGCTTGTGTCAGTGGCGGTAATACCGGTGCATTAATGGTGATGGCGATGCGGGTGATTACTATGCTGCCGCATTTGAAACGTCCCGCGCTGTGTTCATCTCTGCCTAATCTTCGTGGGCAACATACCGTTATGCTGGATCTGGGTTGCAATGTTAATTGTACGCCGGAGATGTTATGGCAATTTGCCTGTATGGGTGATTTGGTCGCAAAACATGTACATGCTATTTCTTCCCCCAAAATTGCCTTATTAAATGTGGGTGAAGAGGTTATCAAAGGCAGTAAACTGGTGCAGGAAACGGCGGAATTACTGGCAGCAAATGATCAATTTAACTACATCGGTTTTCTGGAAGGTGATCAACTGATCTCTGGTCTAGCCGATGTTATTGTCTGCGATGGTTTTACCGGAAATATTGCATTAAAGACGGCTGAAGGGATCGCGAGATTTTTTTACAGTCAATTAAGGGGGCTTAATGGCTCTCTTTTGGCGAAAAATAAACCAAATTCTACTGATGGAATACAAACGTCTTTGTCAGTAATGCATCCAGACCACTATAATGGTGCCAGTCTTCTGGGGCTAAATGGTATCGTAATTAAAAGTCATGGGCGCGCCGACCGGCGGGCTTTGTCTAATGCCATTCTGCATGCAGTGGCTGAGATCGAACAACAGTTGCCTCGTCGGATCTCAGAACGCTTTATCGCAGAACACACACACGAGCGCTAATTCACTTTATGTTCAGTAAAATTCTTGGCACGGGTAGCTATGTACCCGAAAAGATTCGTACTAACGCCGATCTTGAGCGTATGGTCGAAACCAGTGATGAATGGATCGTGGAAAGAACCGGTATCCGTGAACGTCGTATTGCCGGAGATCACGAGACGGTAGCCTCATTGTCCTTCCAGGCAGCCCAGCAGGCTTTATCTGCGGCCGGGATCTCTGCGGCAGAACTGGATATGATTATTGTTGCTACTACCAGTGCGGAAAATGCATTTCCGGCAGCCGCTTGTGAATTACAAGCTATGCTGGATCGTCCTGGTATCCCTGCATTTGATCTGGCGGCGGCTTGTGCTGGTTTTACCTATGCGCTGAGTGTGGCAGATCAATTTATTCGCACCGGAAATGTAAAACATATTCTGGTCGTGGGGGCGGATACGTTATCCCGCGCCTGCGAGCCTAATGATCGTGGCACTATTATTCTGTTTGGTGATGGCGCCGGTGCTGTCGTATTAGGCGCATCAGAAGAACAAGGGATCTTATCTACCCATTTGTTTGCTGATGGCCGCTATGGCGAGTTATTGAAATTGCCACAGGCGCAACGTGGTGCTGAAGATACAGATAATGCCTACATGTATATGAAAGGTAATGACGTATTTAAAGTCGCAGTGACCCGGTTGAGTGAGCTGGTAACACAGACGTTGGATGCGAATAACATCGATAAATCTGAACTGGATTGGCTGGTGCCGCATCAAGCTAACTGGCGCATCATCAGTGCTACAGCCAAAAAATTGGGTATGTCGATGGATCAGGTGATCCTGACATTGGATCGTCACGGTAATACATCTGCTGCATCTGTGCCTATTGCATTAGATGAAGGTGTGCGCGACGGTCGGATCAAGCGTGGCCAATTGCTGTTGTTAGAAGCATTCGGTGGCGGCTTTACCTGGGGTTCAGCTTTGGTTCGTTATTGAGAAAGAAAGGAAATAAAAAATGAGTAAGTTCGCAATTGCCTTCCCGGGACAAGGCTCTCAGAGCGTTGGCATGCTGGCTGAATTGGCTGAAGCCTATCCAATCATTAAAGAAACCTTCGCAGAAGCCAGTGCGGTATTAGGTTATGACTTGTTTGAGTTGGTTATGCAAGGCCCGGCAGAAGAGCTGAATAAAACCTGGAAAACGCAGCCAGCTTTATTGACGAGCTCAGTCGCATTATGGCGCTTGTGGCAAGCGCAAGGCGGCGCGACACCAGCTGTTATGGCGGGTCATAGCTTAGGTGAATATTCAGCTTTGGTTTGTGCTGGTGCATTGAATTTTGCTGATGCAGTTAAGTTGGTAGAATTACGCGGTCAGGCTATGCAGCACGCAGTACCGGAAGGTGTTGGCGCGATGGCGGCTATCATTGGTCTGGATAATGATTCTATCGCTGCCAACTGTGAGAAAGCCGCACAAGGTCAGGTCGTATCCCCGGTCAACTTTAACTCTCCAGGCCAGGTTGTTATTGCTGGCCATAAAGAAGCGGTTGAACGTGCCAACGTATTAATGAAAGAGTCTGGTGCTAAACGTGCTTTACCGTTACCAGTCAGCGTGCCTTCTCACTGTGCTTTGATGAAACCAGCAGCAGAAGAGTTGGCAATTGCATTAGAAAAACTGGAAGTTAAAGCACCTGTTATCCCTGTGATCAATAACGCGGATGTTGCAACTGTGACTGATCCAGCTGCCATCAAAGACGCATTAGTTCGTCAGTTGTACAGCCCGGTACGTTGGACTGAGACTGTGGAAAGAATGGCTAGCGAAGAGATCACTTTTGAGATCGAAATGGGGCCAGGCAAAGTATTGTCAGGTCTGGTAAAACGAATTGATAAACGTGTAGACAGCAGTGCGATTAACGACGTGGCTGGTTTGCAAGATGCGTTGAGCAAAGTTCAGTAAGAGGAATTACAATGAGTTTCCAAGGTAAAGTAGTACTGGTTACTGGCGCTAGCCGCGGTATCGGTAAAGCAATTGCTCAGACATTTGTTGCGCGTGGCGCGATCGTTGTTGGTACTGCAACCAGCGAATCAGGTGCTGAAGCTATCGGCGAATATCTGGGAGAAGCGGGTGCTGGTTTAGTATTGAACGTAACTGAACAGTCTTCTATTGACGCTTTATTTGATGCTATCAAAGCAAAATATGGTGAAGTCGATATTCTGGTTAATAACGCCGGTATTACGCGTGACAACTTGCTGATGCGAATGAAAGACGACGAGTGGGACGATATCATTCAGACGAATCTTTCCTCAGTGTATCGTTTATCTAAAGCTGTGTTACGCAGCATGATGAAAAAACGCTACGGCCGTATCATTAGCATTGGCTCTGTTGTGGGTACAATGGGCAATGCGGGTCAAACTAACTATGCAGCAGCTAAAGCTGGTTTGTTAGGTTTTACCAAATCATTGGCTCGTGAAGTAGGTTCCCGTGGTATCACAGTAAACGCTGTTGCTCCCGGTTTTATTGAAACAGATATGACGCATGTTCTGAATGATGAACAGCGTAACGGAATTCTGAGTCAGGTACCTGCCGGACGCTTGGGGTCTGCTCAGGAAATTGCTTCTGCAGTGGCATTTTTGGCTTCTGATGAAGCTGCATATATCACCGGTGAGACATTGCATGTCAACGGTGGTATGTACATGGTTTAGGAGTCGTTAGGGGCTGTTTTGGGTGAAAAATAGAGGAATATCTCTAAAATCCTGAATCGACAGCCCCCAAGAGTCTTGCAAACTATGAACAATTGAATACACTACGACAACACACGCATTTGCGTATTTCTAAAGGAAAAATCGGGTCATGAGTACTATCGAAGAACGCGTAAAAAAAATTATCATCGAACAACTGGGTGTTAAAGAAGAAGACGTTAAATCAGCAGCATCTTTTGTTGATGATTTGGGTGCTGACTCTTTGGATACCGTTGAGCTGGTAATGGCGCTGGAAGAAGAGTTCGATACAGAAATCCCTGATGAAGATGCAGAAAAGATCACTACTGTTCAAGCTGCTATCGATTACATCCTTTCTCATCAGGACTAATCGCCTGACAGCAGGAGCGTGGTTCTAACGCTCCTGTTTCTTGTTTTAACATCCGTATTTTCCTCCCGGAGGCTTTCCTGTGTCAAAGCGCAGAGTAGTGGTGACCGGCCTGGGGATGTTGTCTCCCGTAGGTAACACTGCTGAAGAATCTTGGCAGACCTTGTTAAAAGGCCAAAGTGGTATCACCTCCATCGAACATTTCGATACGACGGACTTCCCAACTAAATTTGCAGGCTTGGTGAAGAATTTTGATCCCGAAGAACATGGCATCAGCAAAAAAGACGCCCGTAAAATGGATTTATTTATCCAGTACGGTGTGGCTGCTGGTATTCAGGCTTTCGATGACTCAGGTCTTGAAATCACTGAAGCTAACGCGCATCGCGTTGGCGTCACCATTGGTTCTGGTATCGGTGGTCTGGGTTTGATTGAATCAAACCATACCAGTCTGATAAATGGTGGTCCGCGTAAACTGAGTCCGTTTTTTGTTCCGTCTACCATCATCAACATGGCGGCAGGTCATCTGTCGATCATGAAAGGATTGCGTGGTCCTAACATCGCGATCACCACTGCATGTACTTCTGGTACACATGCGATCGGCTTTGCCGCACGTATGATTGCATACGGTGATGCTGATGTGATGGTGGCTGGTGGTACAGAAAAAGCCTCAACCCCAATGGGGATGGGTGGTTTCGCTGCCGCGAAAGCATTGTCTGCACGTAACGATGAGCCACAAAAAGCCAGTCGTCCTTGGGACAAAGACCGTGATGGTTTTGTGCTGGGTGATGGTGCTGGTGTGTTGGTTCTGGAAGAGTATGAGCATGCCAAAGCGCGTGGCGCTAAGATTTATGCTGAACTGATCGGTTTTGGCATGAGTGGTGACGCTCATCATATGACAGCACCGCCAGATGATGGCAGTGGTGCTGCATTAGCAATGCAGAATGCGATCCGTGATGCAGGTATTACTCCGGAAGCAATTGGTTATATCAATGCACACGGTACCTCTACGCCATTAGGCGATAAAGCGGAATTGCGTGCAGTGAAGAGCACGTTTGGTTCGCATGCGAATAACGTGATGGTTAGCTCGACGAAATCGATGACAGGTCACCTGCTGGGTGCGGCTGGCGCGATTGAAGCAATCATTACCGTATTGGCACTGCGTGATCAAGTTGCACCACCGACTATCAATTTAGATAATCCGGATGAAGAGTGCGATTTGGATCTGGTTCCTCACGTAGCTAAACCAGGTAATTTTGAGTGTGCTTTATCTAACTCGTTTGGTTTCGGTGGCACTAACGGTTCCCTGATTTTTAAACGCGTTTAACGCTCGATCTTATTTAAGAGGGCCTGATACACTGCGATCAGGCCCTTTTTATTTGCGATGAATTTATGTTTTTGGTTAATGGTATATCTGCCACAACAGTTTCAGCTCAGGATCGGGGGTTAACGCTGGGAGATGGCCTGTTTACCACGCTATATCTAAAAAATCATCAACCAACGCTGTGGCCATATCACGTTGCGCGATTACGCGAAGGGTGTGCGCGACTCAAATTGCCGCTGCCTGACGTGGATCGGCTTTATGAGCAATGTTGTCAATTAGCTGCTGGTTATGATGAAGCATGCGGTAAAATTATCATTACCCGAGGGGCTGGTGGCCGCGGTTATAGCCCACAAGGGTGTGATACTCCGACAATTATTGTTTCCGCTCATCCTTATCCTATTCATTATCATGACTGGCAATTTAGCGGCATTAAGCTTGAAGTTGCTGAGCAACGACTGGGTTGTCAGCCGATGCTGGCTGGATTAAAAACACTGAACCGCTTAGAACAAGTGCTATTAAAAAATGAATTGGATGAACGAAGTATTCCAGAAGCTATCGTGCTGGATTGGCAAGATCATGTCGTTGAAGCTGTCACTGCAAATCTATTCTGGCGTAAGGGTGAACAGATTTTCACCCCTGACTTGAAACTAGCGGGGGTGTGTGGTGTGATGCGCGCCTTTGTTATACAGCAACTGCACAGCTGGCAATATGAAGTTACATCTGTTTCTACAGGGCTGCCGGCGTTGTTAGATGCGGATGAAGTTTGGATCACGAACGCGCTAATGGGTGTCGTGCCAGTAACAGGAATACAAGATGTCAAATATCAAGATCACCGCTTTGTTCAACGGTTGCAAAATGCGTTGGCAGCGTTGGCCTAAAACAATGCGAATTCTGACTTCAGCTGCGATTCTGGCGTTTTTGGCCGTAGCGGTATGGGGCTCTTTATCATGGCAGCAACTTGATTCAGTGTTACTGAAAGGCGACTCCCGGCTTTATACGGTTGCTAAAGGTAGCAAAGCGAAAGATGTTTTGATGGATCTTGCGGCAGAGCCGGTTTCGCCTTTCTGGTCGGTTGTATGGTTAAAATTGCATCCAGAGCTAAGCCAGATCAAGGCTGGATCTTATAAAATTGAAAAAGGCTGGAATGTAAAACATGCGCTGTTGCTGTTCGTGAGTGGCAAAGAAGCTGTCTTTTCAGTCACGCTGGTCGAAGGACAACGCATTGAGGATTGGTTACAAACGTTGAGCAAAGCGCCTTATCTGGATAAACCGCTGACTACCGACGATTTAGATAGTTTGCGTCGTGAATTGAACATCGAGCAGGAAAATATTGAAGGCTGGTTTATGCCAGAGACTTATTCTTATACGGTAGGTTCTAGCAGCCGGGATATCTTGCGGCGTGCGCATAATGAAATGAAAAACTATCTGGATAAGAACTGGAAAAACAGAGACCCATCATTGCCGTACGATTCGCCATATCAAGCCTTGATCATGGCGTCTATCATTGAAAAAGAGACGGCGAAAGTTGATGAACGTCCGCGGATCGCTTCAGTTTTTGTAAATCGGTTGCAGAAAAAGATGAAATTGCAGACCGATCCAACGGTTATTTATGGTGTTAAAGATCATTACGATGGCAATATTCACCGTCGTGATCTGGAAGATAACAACCCGTATAACACTTATGTTATCGAGGGTTTGCCACCAACACCTATCGCGATGCCCGGTAAAGAGGCTGTTAAAGCGGCATTACATCCGGATAAAACCAATTTTCTTTATTTTGTAGCTAAAGGTGGCGGAGCACATCAGTTCTCAACTACGTTGGCAGAACATAACCATGCGGTGAAACGCTATGTGCTGGAGCAATAAATGAGCAGCAAGTTCATTGTCATTGAGGGGCTGGAAGGCGCTGGTAAAAGTACCGCGGTAAGTTATGTGTTGGATTGGTTGCGTCAGCATGGCATTACGCAGTTGGAAACAACCCGTGAACCGGGGGGGACTCCTCTGGCAGAAAAGATGCGGGCAATTGTCAAAGAAATGCATGATGAGCCGCTGACCATCCAGGCGGAATTATTACTGATGTATGCAGCGCGCGTTCAGCTCGTTGAAAACCGGATCAAGCCGGCCTTAAAAAATGGCACATGGGTCGTTGGTGATCGGCACGATCTCTCATCTCAAGCGTACCAAGGTGGTGGTCGCGGTATTGATGCGGCACTGATCAACCAAATCAAGCAGGCAGTGTTAGGCGATTTTGCTCCGGATCTGACTTTATATCTGGATATTGATCCGGCGATTGGTCTGGAGCGAGCCAGACAGCGAGGTGAACTAGATCGCATCGAACAGGAGGCGTTAGCATTCTTTCAGCGTACTCGTGCTCGTTATCTGGAACTGGCCAAGCAAGATCCAAGCATACACATCATTGATGCGGCGCAATCACCGCAACAAGTACAGACAGCCATTAATGCTGTACTGGAGCAGGCGCTATGTATCCGTGGCTGATGCCATACTGGACTCGTTTTCAGCAAGTTTTTGCGAGTCGACGACTACCGCATGCTTTGTTGTTGGTCGGGCCAACAGGTATCGGTAAATCAGCGTTAGCGACGCAATGGGCATCACTATTTTTGTGTGAACAGCCACAGCAAAATACGCCGTGTGGGCATTGTCATGCCTGTTTATTAGCGAAACAGCAGTCGCATCCTGATTGGCATATCTATGGTGCAGATGATGCCAAATCAATTGGGGTAGATACGATCCGGCAATTGTCAGCCCAGTTGATGAATAGCCCGCAACTTGGCCGTGGCAAGGTCGCGATCATTCTGCAAGCGGAGCGGATGACGGAAGCAGCAGAAAATGCGTTGCTAAAAACGTTAGAAGAGCCGCCTGGAAATAGCTTATTGCTGCTGTTGACTGATTCGGCAATGAAACTGTTGCCAACGATTGTAAGCCGCTGTCAGGTGTGGACGTTGCAGGCCGAAGAACAACAAGCATTGGCTTGGTTGCAGCAACAAGCGCCCGCTCAAACTATCACACCAGCCTTGTTACAGATAAACCAAGGTGCGCCACTACGTACGCTGACATACCTGAATGAAGGTGGTGAGCAGCAGCGCCAAGCGGTGATTAGTGCGTTGGAACTCTACCGGCAGCAACCTTGGACTATTACTGCGCTGACGAAATGCTGGGTGTCGGCAATGCCTAGTTCATTTGAATGGCTGAGTCGATTATTGTTGGATGCCTTGAAGTTGCAGCAGGGCGTTACCATGCAACAATTGCAATTCGCTGATCATGCGAGTTTGTTGTCATTTTTGGCTACCCGCCCGGCTGAGATTTTATTAGGTAGTTTGCAGCAGTTACTACTCTTGAAACAATCACTGCAAGATATGCCATCAGCGGTTCCTTCCATACTGTTTGCTGACTGGCTTGATCAACTTTTTACCAAGGAATAACCCGTGTTCGTTGATTCTCATTGTCATCTTGATCGTCTCGACTATGACAAAAAACACCGTGATTTAGCTGATGTATTACAGAAAGCGCAGCAACGAGGCGTGAGCCATTTCTTATCCGTCTCGGTGACACTGGATGCATTTCCGGCCATGTTGCAGTCGGTATTACCTTATCCGAATGTATTTGCTTCCTGTGGGGTGCATCCGTTGGATCTGGAATCAACATGGAGCAGTGAACAGTTACGCGAATTGGCTGCTCACCCACGTGTGGTGGCGATTGGTGAAACTGGACTGGATTATTACTACAGCACTGACAATAAAGCGGAACAGCAGCAAGCGTTTCGCGAACACATCCGTCTTTCCCGCGCGCTGAAAAAGCCGGTTATTGTGCATACCCGTGATGCCAAAGAAGATACGCTGACGATTTTACGCGAAGAATGTGTCGGCGAAGCGGGTGGTGTGTTGCATTGTTTCACCGAAGATTGGCCAATGGCACAAGCCGCGTTGGAACTGGGAATGTATATTTCTATTTCTGGTATTGTCACGTTCCGCAATGCTGATGCACTACGCGAAGTTACGCGTCAGATCCCTGCAGATCGTTTGCTGATCGAAACGGATTCGCCTTATTTGGCGCCAGTACCACACCGCGGGCATCAGAATGAACCGGCTTATGTTGCTGATGTTGCCGCATTCATTGCTGAACTGCGTGGTGTCTCACTTGAAGCGTTGGCAACGCAGACCAGCGAAAACTTCTTCCGTCTGTTTTCGCAGGCCCAACGCTGATTTATCTGATTTCAGTACAGTTAAAATCGATCAAGAATTTAGATGGATTGAAACTGTGCTGAAGTTTGCTGAAATTCGGCTAAATAGTCGATATACACACCTTCCATGACATTATCATCGCTCTGATGCGCTTCTCCCTGACTATACATTACGACTCTGTCTGCCAACGATGAACGCAAAGAGCGAATAAAACGGATAAAATCTGCGCGGGTTATTGCCATCAATGCGGTCGCTGCTTTTTCTCTTTGGCGGAAAGAAAAATCTCGACTGCCGATGCTGCCCCACAGTCGTTGACTGCGTGCTCGTAAGTTGGCATCAGCCTCGGTAAGTTGATTGAGCAGCCCTTGTTTATTGCTTTGCCAGGTCTGTTCGGTCATTTCCAATAACTGCATATGGAACGCATCGATAAACAGCTCTATCGCCGCCAATAAGCCATCTGGCGCCATGACAGGCGATTGAATATAGAACACCAATCCAGGGTGGCGATTAAGTGGCAGATTGCCAGTGCCGACCACATAACCTAATTGCTGTTGTGTACGCAGGTCATGGAAGAATGCTGACGACATGATATGGTTAGCCAATGTGTAGCACGCAATACTATTGGCGTCTTTTTCCGGTGATTGATAATAAAGTAGCAACGCGGAGTCATGGTGATGACAGTTGCATTCATAGAGCAATGTTCCAGCTTTGCGTATGTCTACCAACCGACGGCGGGTTTCCCTGCTCGGTAAACTATTAGGTGTGATTTGTCGTTCTAACAAACCGGCAATCTGGCGCACTTCATCTTCCAGCCAGTCTCCATGCGCCAATACTTCCAGATGTACTGCCTGAAATAAGCGGCGCATAAATTGCGGTAACTCAGCCGGTTCTGCGACTTCTAAATAGGGAATTAGTGCCTCGACCGGTGGGTTGTTCGGTTGCAAGAGGCTGGTTAATTGACTGAATAATTGCGAGATAGGCCGGCCTTTATTCTGATTGCGCCAGTTACGCAATAACTGTTCACGGATCGCATAGAAGCGCTCCGGCTTGTAGTGACCTGCGGTGCGGTTTTTCAGGAGCAATTCCAGCAGATGATAAAGACGACAGCTAAATCCGCTCAGTTGAATAGTGAAACCGCCCTGATGGGCATAAATATTGTAATTCAGGCCGGCGATCTCAGCCGGATAAGTAAATTCATTCAGATGGTCGAGTAACAACTCCACCATCAAGCGAGTCATGGCAATGTGATAGGGCGACACCACGGCATGTTCACTGTCTACTGCAATGAACAAGCTGGCTTTAGGGCTGGCAAACGAATCGTCATGCAGGTGCCATACCCGCAAACCAGCCCGATGGATCAATCGGTTGGGAATCGTTTTCGGTGCAGGATTAATCCGCGCTGTTAATCGATCGGGTAAAAACAGATTGGGCTCTGGTAAGTGATAGCGTTTAGCATCGGGTAACCCCACATTATGCCAGACGCGTAACCACGCATTTTCTATCGGCTCAACCTGATAGGGGGTGTCATACCATTTTGCCGTCTGATTGGTGTCAACTTCCGGCGCAACCAAAGTGATCCGCATATTATCTGGCGTCATAAACGCTAACATTCGCTTGATTTCATTAGCATCGAGCGAGTTCATCAAATAATCACCGCGCACAACTTCTGCGGGCGGATAATGAAATAAATTCATCGACAGATGAGAGACATTATCGAGCGGGCGAGGATGCTCCTGTATTTCATACAGAATTTTTAGTAGCGATGCTTTTTCTTCATAACGCCAGCTTTCAATACCCTGTTCAGCAATTAAACGCAGAAAACTAAACAGATGTTCGATGATCGAAGTTTCGTGCTCCAGCCCTTTCGGGGTCAGTGAAAAATTCACCTGAAAATCGCGGAAATTGGAGCCACTATTCCCACCACCGGCAGAAAGTGCCGTGACCCAGCCTTGTCGTTTCATATAACCGAACAGGCTGCCTTTTCCTTCGTAACCGAGTAAATGACTGATATAGGTCAGTGGTTTGGTGGGGTAATAATCATCGACGTTAGGTAATGCAAAACTCACCGACAAACGACGTAGCTCTTTCATCGGCTTGATCTGAATTCTAAGGCGTAGATCTTGTTCCCGATAAAGCGGTGCCGATATCGGTGGTGTTATGACCTTGCTTTGCGCAATGGTTGGGAAAAATTGACGTATGGTTTGCTCTTGCTGATCGAGAGACCAATCGGATTGTACGACCAGCGCCATTTTATCGGCACTGTAATGCTGTGCAAAAAAGGCTTTGACCTCTTCTCGCAGCGAACCTTCCGTACTGTCGTGCAACGTGAGCAGGTTGCCGACGGAAAATTTACTAAACGGATGTTCAGGGTTAACCGTCTCTTTATGAACTTGATAGCAACGACGAACATCATCGCTGATTTTCATGCGATATTCTGACTCAATAGCATGTCGTTCACGATCAACCAGCGAGGCATTAAACGTCGGGCAGATAAAAAACTGTGAAAAACGATGCAGTGATTCCTCGAAAAACTCAGTCGCTATATCGAAGAAATAATTGGAGTGCTCCGTGCCTGTCCAGGCATTATGGTTGCCGCCATGCTGTGAAATAAAGGCTTGATATTCGCCAGCATGCGGGAAAGCTTCGGTGCCCAAAAACAGCATATGTTCGAGGAAATGCGCCATTCCCTGACGTTCCGGTGGATCAGCGAAATGCCCACAGTTGACGGCCAGTGAGGCTGCAGAGCGTTCTGCTATCGGGTCATGGATCAATAACACTCGCAACCCGTTAGACAGCTCAAGATAGCGGTAATCACATCTGTCATCAGGTGCATGGTATATTTGCATAGGATCTGCCATGGAGAAGATATCTTTATATTATCGGTCCTTATTTTAAGAACGTGCAAACCGTTTCCATAACATGTTGATTGTTTCCATGATTCGAAGGCAGTAGTATTTACATTAATAGGGACATTAAAGGCTAATTGAATGAAGATTATTGTAATGCGCCACGGTGAAGCTGCTCACGAGGCTGGGCGTGATGATCTGCGTCCATTAACTGATAAAGGCCGTAAACAGTCGATCAGAATGGCGGAATGGGTGGCAGAGCAGTTGCCACGAATTGACCGTGTGTTGGTGAGCCCATTTTTGCGTGCTCAGCAGACATGGGAAGCCATTCAAGCTTGTTTGCCTGCTCCGGCACAAATTGAAGATGTTCATGATCTCGTCCCTTATGGTCGCTCTGAAGTAGTGTCAGATTATTTGCGAGCACTAGATGATGAATATGTATTAATAATCAGCCATTTACCTTTGGTTGGTTACATAGTGAACGATTTGTGTGCCAATGCGGTACCCCCCATGTTTGTAACCTCTGGAATGGCTGGTGTGACGCTGGTGGATGGCAAAGGACGGCTCGATTGGCTGGAAGGGCCACATACCATTCGTTGATAATTTCTAATTTGTGCACAGTCTCTAACTTTAATCTTTCTGTTCCGCCGCTTCATTGAATTGCGGTATTGCTGCCCCGACTATACTCAATATAAGAGGGTAAATTGCAATTCGGAGGTGGACTGTGCGCATTTTCAAAAAGTATTTTCCGGCATTAATCGCCAAATATGTCAGAACTTTTTTCCGCGGTCGCTTATACATTCATGGGCGTGGTGGCTATGAATTTGAAAATGGCAAAGTAGTTATGCCTGTTGAAGCTGATCCCGTACATCGGGCAACAGTACAGGAACTGAACACTAAAATTGCGGAGATCACGAAAAAGGCAGCCTGATCATCTGCCTTGCTATTTTTAAAGATGTTGCTCAATCAATACCAGTATTGCAGCATCGCCACCCCAGAGTTTGGGCGCCTGATGAAATGCCATAATGTCGGGATGCTGAGCCAGCCATAACGGTATTTTCTGCTTCAAAATATTTTTGCCATGACCATGCATCACGCAAGCACAACGGATGTGCTGACGCCGACAGGCTTCAATCAGTGCACCGAGTTCTAATTTGGCTTGTTGCTGCGTCAGACCATGTAAATCAAGCATCATGTCTGGAATGTAATCACCACGGCGTAGTTTCTTCGCCTCATAAGCCGAGACATCGGAACGCACATATCTAACGGGGCCTTCTTGACTCAATAGTGGCTCATACTCATCCGAAAAATAGTGTTGTGCCTGCTGTGCTTCGCGAATTTCCCGGATTTGTGCTTTCTGCTTGATCGCCGGAGACTGCAAACGTATGGTATCCTGCTTTATTTGCCGGGCACCTGTTATCGCCTCCCGAAAGAGGCTGACATCCTGGTCTTCCAGTACTATTTTTTTGCTCATAATTCGGTCAGTCATGCCTGATATACTAAACAACAGTGTGCAGCGAACGTGACAACCGGATTAACCGGAGGCGCATTTGGATAATATCAATGTTGATGAGGTCATCGACGAATTCAGAACCCTCAATGACATGCTGCGTTGGGCTGTCAGCCAGTTTAATGCTGCGGGCTTATTTTACGGACATGGTACTGATAATAGCTGGGATGAAGCAATTCAATTGTTATTGCCCGCGTTAGATTTACCGCCAGTCATTGATAGCGATCTGCGTCAGTCCCGTTTAACACGCACTGAACGGTCACATCTGGCAGGCTTGATCCAGCAACGGATTGAACAGCGCGTGCCAGCGCCATATCTGACCAATAAATCCTGGTTTGCGGGTATGGAGTTTTACGTAGATGAGCGCGTGTTGATCCCGCGTTCACCGATTGCAGAATTGATCCATAAGCGCTTTGCGCCTTGGTTACAGCATGAACCAACCCGGATCATGGATCTGTGTACCGGCTCAGGTTGCATTGCGATTGCGATGGCACATGAATTTCCAGCCGCGGAAGTGGATGCATTGGATCTCTCCGATGATGCACTGGCAGTTTGTGAGATGAACATTGAAATGCACGGCATGCTGGGGCAGGTGATCCCGATCTGTTCTGATCTGTTTGATGCACTGCCGGATGGCGATAAATATGATCTGATTGTCTCTAATCCACCGTATGTCGATGTGGAAGACATGTCCGATCTGCCGGAAGAGTTTCATCACGAGCCGGAAATGGCGTTAGCCGCCGGTGATGATGGCTTGGATCTGGTACGTCGAATTCTGGCAGAAGCGGGTGCATTGCTAAAAGATAATGGTGTATTAGTGGTGGAAGTAGGAAACAGTATGGTGCATCTGGCTGCGCTGTTTCCGGAAGTCGAATTTGAATGGATTAAATTTGAACAGGGTGGTGACGGCGTGTTTGTGTTGACCAAAGCACAGCTGGATCAATACCAACCGTTATTCGCACAAGCATTAAGTTAGTAGGGACATTATGGCTGGTAATACTTTCGGACAATTATTTCGGGTCACCACTTTTGGCGAAAGCCATGGTCTGGCTTTAGGCGCAATTGTGGACGGTTGTCCTCCGGGCATGGCATTAACAGAAGCCGATTTGCAGGGCGATCTAGATCGTCGTAAACCAGGTACTTCGCGTTTTACGACCCAACGTCGTGAAGATGATGAAGTTAAGATTTTATCTGGTGTCTTTGAAGGTAAAACTACTGGCACGTCGATCGGGCTGTTGATTGAAAATACCGACCAGCGTTCGAAAGATTATTCCGATATTAAAGATGTATTCCGCCCGGGGCATGCGGATTATACCTACCATCAGAAATACGGGATCCGAGATTACCGTGGTGGTGGCCGCTCTTCTGCGCGTGAAACCGCGATGCGGGTTGCCGCAGGTGCGATTGCGAAAAAATATCTGAAAGAACACTGTGGCATTGAGATTTTTGGTTATCTGGAACAACTCGGCCCGATCAAAGCTGAACGTTTCGATAAATCAATCATTGATACTAACCCATTTTTCTTTGCTGATCCGGATAAATTGGATGAGTTGGATGGGTTCATGCGCGATCTGAAAAAACAGGGTGATTCTATCGGTGCCAAATTAAAGGTCGTTGCGACCTGCGTGCCGGTGGGTTTAGGTGAGCCTGTTTTTGATCGTCTCGATGCGGATATCGCGCATGCCATGATGGGCATCAATGCGGTAAAAGGTGTTGAGATCGGCGATGGTTTTGCTGTGGTTGAACAACACGGTTCCGAACATCGTGACCCTATGCGTCCGGAAGGTTTCCAGAGTAATCACGCGGGCGGTATCTTAGGCGGTATCTCCAGTGGTCAGGAAATTGTGGTGGGTCTAGCGCTCAAACCAACTTCCAGCATTATGGTGCCGGGTGAAACGATTGATAAACAAGGCAATGCAGTAGAAATGGTGACTCGTGGCCGTCATGATCCTTGTGTTGGCATTCGTGCGGTACCAATTGCCGAAGCTATGGTGGCATTAGTGCTGATGGATCACCTGCTGCGTCATCGTGGCCAGAATTTTGATGTCGTCACCGAAACACCCAAACTGAAATAACAGTCATTCCTATATAAAAAGACCGCCCAACGGCGGTCTTTTCGTTTCTATGGCTAACTAGTCACAGCGAGAATGGGTAGAGAAATTACTGATTCTCTTCTTCAAACGCTTTATGTAGATGCACTGGTTTTTCCATACCTTTGCGCATTTTAATATTGAGCATTTCCACAATCAGTGAGAAGGCCATGGCGGTATAGATGTAGGCTTTCGAGATATGCAGATCGAAACCTTCGGCAATCAGTGCCATCCCGACCATGATCAAGAAAGCTAGCGCTAGGATTTTCAGCGTTGGATTTTGATCAACAAAGTCGCCAATCGGTTTAGCTGCGAACATCATGACACCAACCGCAACCACGATAGCCAATACCATCACAGGGACATGATCGGCCATGCCAACAGCGGTGATGACGGAATCAAGACTGAATACTATGTCTAGAATGGCAATCTGGAGCAGGGTAGAAAGGAAGCTGACTTTTTTCTGACTTTCATGATGTTCTTCGGTGCTCCCTTCCAAACTGGAATGAATTTCATGGGTGCTTTTCCAGATCAGGAATAGACCGCCGATAATCAGAATTAAATCTCGTCCAGAAATCGCTTCCGACATGATAGTAAACAGTGGCGCCGTCAGGCGCATCACCCATGCTAAAGAGAGTAGCAGCAGAATACGGGTGATCATGGCGCCGCCCAAACCCAAAATTCGGCCACGCTGACGCTGTTCTGGCGGTAATTTACCGACCAAGATAGAAATAAAAATAATGTTATCTATACCTAATACAATTTCCAGCAGTGTTAAGGTAGCCAGCGCTACCCATGCTGAGGGATCAGCAATCCATTCGAACATAGGGGTATCCAGTTAAAGAGAGCAATAAAACAGACCACTGTAGAGTCTAGCAGTCTGTTCTTATCGTCGTTAGCAGGAAAAAACGAAGTTATTATTCGGTTTAACTGATAGATTGTGGTGTATCAGTTGAATGGTTGCTTTGGATCTGGCGCCCAAGTGCTTCATCCGTTACATCATATATTAACAATCCAATATGCTGCACGTTCCCAGTGAAATCGGGTAGCGGCATAATGGTGACGTTCTGATACATGAATTCGGCACTCCCGGTGATGGGGCGATAGTTAGAAAAACGGAATAAATAAGGTTTTTGTTCCCATGAAATAAAGGCGCGCGTATTCAGCGTTTGGACCATTGCCAGTTTACGCTCTAACCATGCTTGATCAAGGTTTGGATAAATATCATACAAATCGCGATCTTTTACTTCACTGCTCAATTTCCCGCTGTGACTTTCCATAAAGCCATTCCATATCTGGACCCGATTTTCCAGATCGATGACAACCAGCCCAACGTCTAATGCTTGAATAATATTGGCAAGCCAATGGAATTCACGGATATCCATGTTGCCTCCTAGAGCAGATGCATGATCTTATGGTTCATGAACTGGAGTGAGTCTTCAGTAAATAATAGCAGCAGATCGCACTGTACCTGGTGATCACGGATTTTATAATTGATCTCGATCGCCAGTGTTCTGCGCCAGCGATGCTGATTTGCTTTAATCAAATCTTCAACAGGGCGGTGCTGTCCAAGCACCACTGGATGCCCCTGATTAAATGGCACATCTAATTGCATCGCAAAACCACGCAGGAAAGCACCGATCAAGACGTTAGACATATCCATCAGTAATTCCAACTCGGCATTGCGATCGAGCACGCCTTGATATTTCATCAATTTGGCTAAATCAGTAAAGCTGGAATCATGGAATAAAACTAAAGCTTCACCGGCAATGCCAGCACCAATAAAGCCCTGACATACCGCCGATAGGGTACTTTCACCCGATGCGGAGTTCAGCGCCATATGTAGTTCACTGACTTCCAGCACATTCACATTTGGGATTGGTAAAATAACAAACTGGCCTAACATCCGGGCTAACAGATCTGCTGCTTGCCCCATCGCGACGTTAGCTAATTCTTGGTAGACATCACGCACTTCCACGCTCAGATTGAGCGTTTGTTGTGTAAGCTCTGTTGACTCACCACCCGGTTGATAGAGATGAAACTCCTTCAATAAAGCAGCAATGTCTTCTGCCGAGCAGGGTTTTTTAATAAAGGATAAAGCACCCAGTTGCATAACTTGAGCATGGGCTTCGGGTTGTATATCACCGGAAACAACAATGACCTTTGTTTTCAGCGCTTCGTCTTTGATTGCTTGCAGTACCTGATACCCATCCATGACGGGCATGGTGAGATCCAGAAAGACCAAATCGCCATGGCCGGATAATATTTGCTCTAATCCTTCCTGACCATTGCCGGCAAAGTGAATATTTACATTCCAGTCAGACGGTAATGCTCTGGCCAGTTGTTTACGGGCAAAACCTGAGTCATCACAGATCAATACATTTAGCGGCATGCTGATTTCTCATATCGGGTATTTTCTTGAGTATAAAATGAGAATGAGCAAATAAATGCGAGTTTCTGATCTACAAACACAGAAGCGCGATCCATTTATCTATTTAGCTGCATTCCTGTCACCTAAAGAGCAGTTTATTACATCATAATCGTAAGGCTTGTGACGAAAGTAACCGAAGTAAATCAGGTTCACTTACTGGTGGTGATAAATAATAACCTTGCAGATAATCAATTTTAAGACGTCGACAGATCTGCGCTAACTCGGCGTTACAAACATATTCGGCAACGGTTTTGACGCCAATTTTTTTAGAAAAAGTAACGATTGATTCAACGATATCAAGAATAAGCGGATCGAGATGACATTCTTTGATTAATGAGCCGTCTATTTTTAAATGATCTGCGCCAAGATGCGCCAGATGTGAGTAGTTGGAATAACCGGAACCAAAATCGTCTACAGCCAAAAATGCTCCCGCGAGAGCGATCCGTTTTTGAAAGGCTCGAACCAATTCATAATCACCCATGCTTTCTGTTTCCACAATTTCAAAAATCAGACGCTGGGCTATTAAGCGGTCAGCCAAGATATTATCGATATAATTTAGCGTATCGGGATTAGTAAAATCATGGGCACTGAGATTTACCGCAAAACTGTGTGCGGTGGTCTTTATCATTTTTACCGCTTCAGTCAGCACTTTTTTGGTGATTTCAGGATACAAATTGGCTTTCTGAGCAACATGAATAAATTCATTGGGGGGGACGACTTTGTTCTCTTCATCAAAGAGACGGATCAGGCATTCAAAATGGCTGATAGTGTTGTTATTTGCATGATAAATAGGTTGATATTGCACCCATAGCTGATCGTTTCGTATCGCTCGCTTAACTTTTTTGGTCATGATCTGGTTCGATTCCATTTCTTGCAAAATGGGCAGATCCTTATGATAAAACACGATACTGGAATGATCTTTTCTGGCTTGTATTAGTGCTTTATCTGCACGAGTCAGCAATGGTATGGCATTTTCCTGCCATTTTTCCGGACGAATACTGATACCAGTACAAAACTGGATACTGAAACGATCTTGTCTTACTTCAATATCAGTATGTTTGAAATCATCCAGTACATTATTAATCGTATTGATAAAGGTAGTTTCCTGGACATGATTCGTTGCCGCTAAGGCATACTGCCCACCAGTTAGATGATACACACGATAGCTGGGCGGGTTTGTCACCGGAACCTGATTTTGAATTCGAGCTGCCACTTTGTTTAATACATGGTCGCCGGTATCAATTCCATAAAAATCGTTAATCGCACTGAAAGATAGAATATCCAGGATAGCTAAATGGCGGGGGAAAAAATTCTGATTGTAGGTTAGATCCCGCAGTAGATGATTACGATTAGGCAGTCCGGTCAGTTTCTTAAAATACAGCTGATCATAGATGGTCTTGGTTTGCCGGTTAATTTCATCTTGTAATGAGTTATTGAGCTGATCAAGCTCATTACTGGTGGTTCGGAACAGATGATATAGCCCCGATTGTTGCAAATTAGTTTGTGGTTTCCATTTTTCAATTGGTTCCTGCACAACCAATGGGGCGGACTCAGACATCAACAGGCAGGTTAATGTATGCCCCAAAATATGTGCATTTTTATTATGATGGAAAAATTCACCATAAGAAAAGAAGCCGGCTATATTCGGATGATCCTTGAATATTTCCAGCTCTGACTGGACACTCTCTTTCAGATAATCGAGTCGCCCGGCACAAGAATAGATAAATGCGGCTTCAGTTTGTGCTAATGGCAACTGCGATAATAAATAGCGCGATTCTTTGGCAATATTGGGCAGATCAGAGAAAGCAAATTGCACTTTGCTGTTTTTAAGCAGTTTACCATCAAAAGTAATTGACCCGTCAGCGTGAAAAATACGTGGATTGCGTGACAACGTGACGCCATTTTGTATTTGATACAGAGGAAAGTCAGCCATGGCCGTGGATAAGCTGGCAGCTACTTCCGCACCGAGATATTTAGCGTAAATATCTTGGGCTGGCTGATGATCGATGGTAAAAACCCGGTTGTATTGTACGGATGTCAGTGTCAGCTGTTTACCGATGCCATTCCAGCCAAACGCATATTTATTCAGCAAATAGAGTTGAGATGAGGATATAGACGCTAACGCGATCCCTTGCTCGGTAATGCCATGTTCTGTGAATTGTAACGGCGGCTCAGAAGTTGAACCCTGTGATGAATATCCGCCGGCTAAAACAATATCAGGGTTTAATAAACAAAGTTCATCTAGTAACAAGCCGGCTTGTTGTATGGTTGGGCTGGAAAACAACAGCATTAAACGTGTATCGTCATTAACTAAACGTTGAGCTATTAACGAGGCTAATTCGGATAAATTCTCCTGACATTGCGGTATGAGCAACGTTTTTATCTGGCTATGCTGAAAGATGCAAAATTGCAGAATGGTGTGCTGGGCATTATAGCGTTGGCCAGCGATCCATGAGCCGGTAGATGTGCCGACAATTTTTGCGTTGGGTAATACTGTTTGAATCACACTGATGATGTCTGCTACAGCTGTTTTTTGTGTTAGGCAAGTGAAGGCTTGTACCAGAATTTCCTGCTCAGCAGTGATATCGTTTTGCGAGCAAAAGGTGCAAAGCGAAGACGACAGTTCACTATGACTTTCGATTTCTAAAACATAAGTTTTAATCATAAATGCTGTTCACCGCTTACTTTGCTTATTTTCAAACTAATAGTATATCGATTATAAACATACCGATAATCTATTCTCATGTAACTCATATCAACAACCACTAGATTCGATAAATCCGTGATCCGTTATACATAACCTTCATATAATTTTTCTGGCTCAACAACGAGAACAAGTCATGAATACGACGATTACTCAAATCAAAGCGCACAAATCTATCCGTGCTTATACCGATCAACCGATCAGCGCTGAGCAACTTGATGAAATTTTGGCTGCTGCTCAGCAAGCGCCTAGCTCTAGTTTTTTGCAGGCGGCGTCGATCATTCGGATCACGGATAAAGCGTTACGAGCTCAAATCATGCGGTTGTCTGCCGAACAAGCATATATAGCTGGTGCTGCTGAGTTCCTGCTTTTTTGTGCGGATTTTAATCGGCATAAACAGATTGTTCCCGAAGCTAAGACAGGATTTGTCGAGCAGTTACTCATTGGTGCAACCGATGCGGCAATGATGGGGCAAAATGCGCTAGTGGCTGCCGAGTCGTTGGGGTTGGGTGGGGTGTATATTGGTGCGGTACGAAATCATCCGGCAGAAATAGGTGAATTATTAGGTTTGCCGGAGCTGGTTGTTCCGCTTTTTGGTTTGTGTTTAGGTTATCCCGCACAAGACCCGCAGGTTAAACCTCGTTTACCACGCGCATTGGTTGTTCATGAAAACCACTATCAGCCACTGAATAAAGCATTGCTGGCGGAATATGATGACCAAATGCGGGCTTATTATGCATCACGCACAAGCAATAATAAGGATCAAAGTTGGTCAAGTCAGATCACGACTATTTTGGGTAGGGAAGCGCGCCCTTACATGCTGAGTTATTTACAGCAGCAAGGGTACTGCAAAAAATAGCGCACAAAAGCTAACATCGTGCAGAAATGAAAAAAGCCTTCAAAATGAAGGCTTTTTTATGAAGCTTTGACTTTAGTTATCCCTATCTATTGACAGGGATAACAGCATCAGAAATTATTTTTTCTTTTTGCTTTCGTCTTTTTTAGCTTCTTTAACTTCTTCACCAACGGTTACTGCTTCTGGAGCATAAGCACGGCCGTAGTAAGAGTCCAGCAACAGCTGTTTCAGTTCAGAGATCAATGGGAAGCGTGGGTTAGCACCTGTACATTGGTCATCGAACGCTTCAACAGCCAGTTGGTCAACTTTAGCCAGGAACGCAGCTTCGTTCACGCCAGCTTCACGGATAGAAGCAGGGATGTCCAATTCAGCTTTCAGACCTTCCAACCAAGTCAGCAGTTTCTCAACTTTAACACCGGTACGGTCGCCAGCAGCAGTCAGACCCAAGTGGTCAGCGATTTCTGAATAACGACGACGTGCTTGTGGACGGTCGTATTGAGAGAATGCAGTCTGTTTAGTTGGGTTGTCGTTCGCGTTGTAACGGATTACGTTAGCGATCAACAGTGCGTTAGCCAGACCGTGCGGAATGTGGAACTCAGCACCCAGTTTGTGAGCCATTGAGTGACACACGCCTAAGAAAGAGTTAGCAAACGCGATACCAGCGATGGTAGCAGCATTGTGTACTTTTTCACGAGCGATTGGGTCTTTAGAACCATTCGCATAGCTGCTTGGCAGGTAATCTTTCAGCAGTTTCAGTGATTGCAGTGCTTGACCATCTGAGTATTCGTTAGCCAGTACAGAAACATAAGCTTCAACAGCGTGAGTTACTGCGTCGATACCACCGAACGCACACAGAGACTTAGGCATGTTCATAACCAGGTTCGCATCAACGATAGCCATGGTTGGAGTCAGCTCGTAGTCAGCCAGTGGGTATTTAACACCACCGTTCAGATCGTCAGTTACTACCGCGAATGGAGTAACTTCAGAACCAGTACCAGAGGTAGTAGTGATACATACCAGGTCAGCTTTCACGCCCATTTTAGGGAACTTGTAGATACGTTTACGGATGTCCATGAAACGCATTGCCAGTTCTTCGAAATGAGTTTCTGGGTGTTCGTACATAACCCACATGATTTTCGCAGCGTCCATTGGTGAACCACCGCCCAGCGCCAGGATCACGTCTGGTTTGAAAGAGCGCATCATCTCTGCACCTTTCTTAACGATGGTCAGAGTTGGATCTGCAGCCACTTCGTAGAATACTTCTACTTCCATGCCTTTGTCTTTCAGGATAGAAACCAGTTCGTCAGCATAACCGTTGTTGAACAGGAAGCCGTCGGTAACAACCATTGCGCGTTTTTTGCCTTCCAGGTCAGTCAGTGCGATTGGCAGAGAACCACGACGGAAGTAGATTGATTTTGGAAGTTTGTGCCACAGCATATTTTCTGCTCGCTTAGCTACTGTCTTCTTGTTGATCAGATGTTTTGGACCTACGTTTTCAGAGATGGAGTTACCACCCCATGAACCACAACCCAGAGTCAGAGATGGAGCCAGGTTGAAGTTGTACAGGTCACCGATACCACCATGAGAAGTTGGGGTGTTAACCAGGATACGAGCAGTCTTCATCTTGTCACCGAAGTAACGAACGCGATCGTCGTTTTTGTCTTGGTCGGTGTACAGAGCTGAAGTATGACCGATACCGCCCAGATCAACCATCTGGCAAGCGAAGTCAACAGCTTCAGTGAAGTCTTTCGCACGGAACATACCCAGTGATGGAGACAGTTTTTCGTGAGCGAATTCTTCTTCGTGGCAGATTTTAGCGCCTTCACCGATCAGGATTTTGGTGTCAGAAGGAACTTTAATGCCAGCCAGTTCAGCGATTTTGGTCGCTGGTTGACCTACGATAGCCGCGTTCAGGGCGCCGTTGATCAGCAGAACTTTACGAACTTTGTCAGCTTCGTCTTTGTTCAGGATATAGCCGCCGTGAGAAGCGAAACGCTCTTTCACTGCGTCGTATACTGAATCAACTACGATAACAGCCTGTTCAGAAGCACAAACTACACCGTTGTCGAAAGTTTTAGACAACAGGATAGAAGCTACAGCACGTTTGATGTCTGCAGTTTCATCGATAACAACTGGAGTGTTACCTGCACCTACACCGATAGCTGGTTTACCAGAAGAGTAAGCCGCTTTAACCATCGCAGGGCCACCAGTAGCCAGGATCAGGTTGATGTCGTTGTGTTTCATCAGGTAGTTAGACATTTCTACTGATGGGGTGTCGATCCAGCCAACGATGTCAGCAGGTGCACCGGCAGCAACAGCAGCTTCCAGAACGATACGAGCAGCAGCAGCTGTAGAGTTTTTAGCACGTGGGTGCGGGGAGAAAACGATACCGTTACGAGTTTTCAGAGCAATCAGAGATTTGAAGATTGCAGTAGAAGTCGGGTTGGTAGTTGGAACGATACCACAGATGATGCCGATTGGTTCAGCGATAGTGATAGTACCGAAAGTTTTGTCTTCTTCCAGAATGCCACAGGTTTTTTCGTCTTTGTATTTGTTGTAGATGTACTCAGACGCAAAGTGGTTTTTAGTCACTTTATCTTCAACGATACCCATACCTGATTCAGCAGCAGCCATCTGAGCCAAAGGAATACGAGCATTGTTTGCTGCCAGCGCAGCAGCACGGAAGATTTTATCAACCTGTTCTTGGCTGAAAGTTGCGAATTCGCGTTGAGCTTTTTTGACGCGAGCAATCAGTTCATCCAATTCAGCAACGTTGGTTACTGGCATATGTGAATCTCCTAGTGAGTTTATAAAAACGGTTTATTAAGGCACGTACAACACTATAGCAGCTCAATTCATAGTGTGACTTAGTAAACAGTTTTCGAGCTTGATTATAGAAGTAGGTAATGTGTAAAAACTTGATCTGAATCAATAGTGTAAGCAAGCGATGCAAATTATGTATTAATTCTCTCGTTTAGTTAAAAAAGTATTGTTATCGACTTAAGTAATTATAGTTACCGGCGAAGTATATTAAAAAAGCGAATTAACTTTGGATATTTTGTGACATTTTCGTAACTAAAATATCACAATTCCCGCGCCATATAAGGCTATTCCTTGACGAATTGGGCCGATCAGGCTTTTCCCTGCTAAGAATAAGGATAATGCATCATTTAGAATTCCAGCTTGTCTTAAACGCAGTCATTTTATGGACAGACCAGCATTTTGTCAGAAATGATACCGGTTGTATTACATGCGACAATTTCTCTTGCTCGGATAAAAAAAACTAATCCTTTGTTATGGGGCTATAAATTAATATCGTTAGTAGTGAATTGCCGTTTTCGCTACGCTAACCACAGTTTTCTGACATACTTGTTTCATCTCTATTTAGGCTCGTATCACACTATGGACCATCTTTCTTTTTCTGTTTATCTGAAGTTTTTTATTGGTCTGACCGCCATTATTAACCCGTTAGGTTTGCTGCCAGTATTCGTGAGTCTGACCAGTCAACAAACACCACAGGAACGCTTACGGACAAATACCACCGCGAATTTTGCAGTAATGGTGATTCTCTGGGTGTCGATGTTTTTCGGACAGGTGATTTTGGATCTGTTTGGCATCTCGATCGCTTCTTTCCGTATTGCGGGTGGCTCTTTGATTGTGTTAATTGCCTGGTCAATGCTACAGGGGAAATTAGGCGAAGTTCGGCATAACAAAGAAGAAAAGGGCGATACGCTGGCCAAAGAGTCTATTGCTGTAGTCCCCCTTGCGTTACCACTGATGGCCGGACCGGGGGCGATCAGCTCGACCATTGTTTATTCATCGCAGTTTAATTCAGCCCAGCAGTTGATGGGGATGAGTCTGGTGGTCGTATTGTTCTGTTTTACTTCCTGGTTGATTTTCCGTGCGGCACCCTTGTTGTTTCGTCTGATGGGGCGTACTGGGATCAACGTGGTGACGCGTATTATGGGGCTGATCATGATGTCTTTGGGGATCGAAATCATGGTAGCTGGTATTAAGCATATGTTCCCTGTGCTGGCATAAAAGAGCGTGTTTATCCAGCTAACCAAAGCTATAGCCGGTTGAAACGCATTATTTGGTAAGTGTTATTGGCATAGGAAAAAGAGTTTTCGGCGAGTATATTTAACATTTTGATTACATAAAGAGCTGAAAATGAACGATGTCAAACGCTATCCGAAAGGTGATCTGATCATCCGCACTCAAGCGATGCCTGCGGACACTAATCAGAATGGTGATATTTTTGGTGGCTGGATCATGTCGCAAATGGATTTAGCTGGCGGCATGTTGGCTACTGAAATTGCACGTGGGCGGATAGCAACGGTTGCGGTGGAAGCGATGACCTTTCATCAGCCAGTAAAAGTAGGTGACGCCGTTTGTGTGCATGGTGAATGCATGCGGATAGGAAATACCTCGATCACCATCAAGCTGGAAGTTTGGATCAAGCCGTTGCTGCGTTCAGAGCATTATGATCGCCATTGTGTCACCGAAGCGGTATTTACTTATGTGGCAATCGATGACACAGGGCATCCGCGTTCGGTTCCTAAAGATTAAAACGGATACGGTTAGGTTTCGGATTTAACCGCTTCGGTTTTGACTCGCAAAGCACCTTTACCTAATTGAATATTTAACTGTTCTCCGGGAGTTACCTGGGAAGCTTCATGGATCAACTTACCACTCATATTGGTCGTTACTGAATAACCCCGAGCTAACACTTGCAGCGGACTCAATGCCTGGAGCTGTCCACTTAACTGAGCCAGTTGTTGCTGACGGGCTTGATGCTGATTTTGTAGCGCCTTGAGCAAGCGTTGCTGAAGAAATTCATGTTGCTGCTTCAGCGTTGATAAATATCGCGTTGGTGATGCTTGCTGCAAGCGCTGGGTTTGTTCTGCGTAATGGCGTGATGCGTTATCGAGTTGTTGTTTGATTACTCGCGCTAAACGCCATTGTAATTCATCTTGCCGCTGTATTTTTTGTTGTAACTGATATTGCGGGTTTTGTGCTGCCAATCGTGAGTGTTGCCGCTGCCAACGCAATACATAACGTTGTTGTTGCAACAAGATTGCTTGTTTCAGGCGTTGTATCAATTGAGTTAAACGATGCAGTTGTTGCTGTTGATCCCGGCTGACTAACTCTGCGGCGGCGGACGGGGTCGGGGCGCGTAGGTCGGCGGCGAAATCAGCCAGCGTAACATCCGTTTCATGGCCGACGGCACTGACAATCGGGATCGGGCTGCTGGCAATTGCTCGGACAACTCGTTCATCGTTAAAACACCAGAGATCTTCCAGTGATCCGCCTCCGCGACCGATGATCAACAAATCGCATTCGTCCCGGCGCCAGGCGGTTTCTAATGCAGCCAGCAGTGCCGGAACCGCACTTTCACCCTGTACGGCGCTGGGATATAAAATCACCGGTAAGGATGGATCTCGTCGGGCTAATATCGTCAACATGTCGTGAACCGCAGCACCGGTAGTTGAGGTGATAATACCAATCTGTTTGGGCTGCGGAGGTAAGGGACGTTTGCGACTTGGTGCAAATAATCCTTCCGCCGTTAGCTGGGCTTTTAGAGCTTCCAGTTTCATCTGTAGCAACCCATCACCGGCAGGTTGCATTTTTTCGACAATTAGCTGGTAATCGCCCCGCGCTTCATACAGCGAAAGTTGCCCTTGTACGAGGATCTGTTGACCGTTTTGTGGCCGGAAACTGACACGTCGGTTTTGTCCTTTGAACATGGCCGCTTTGACTTGTGCCTGGGAATCTTTCAGTGTGAAGTACCAGTGACCGGAGCTGTGTTGTACCAGATTAGAGATTTCAGCCGTCAGCCAAACCAGCCCCATTTCCTGTTCTAATAAGAGACGAACGACGGTATTCAGCCGACTGACGGTGTAAATAATGGGTTGTGAAATAGCCACGAATTCGCTCTTAATGCATATGAACAGGCGCTAATAATAACAATGACCTGCAGGCTTCGCGAAAAAAATTGTGACTTAAAACGCAAAAATGCTTTACCAACCCCTATGAAGTGCCTAAAATCTCGCTGCAATATTTTACCCACCCCCTTTCATACATTAACGGTGAGATGTTGCCATGTTACGCATAGCCAAAGAAGCACTGACTTTTGACGACGTTCTGTTAGTCCCTGCTCATTCAATCGTTCTTCCTAATACCGCAGATCTGCGCACTCATCTGACAAAAGATATCGTGCTGAACATTCCTATGGCTTCCGCTGCAATGGATACCGTAACTGGTGCTCGTTTAGCGATTGCGCTGGCTCAGGAAGGTGGTCTCGGTTTCATCCATAAAAACATGTCAATCGAACAACAGGCGGATAAAGTTCGTCGCGTTAAAAAGTTCGAAAGCGGTATCGTGACTGATCCGGTTACTGTTCGCCCAGACATGACGATTGCTCAGATCAAAGAATTGACCTTCATGAGTGGTTTCGGTGGTTTCCCAGTTGTGGATACTGACGGTTCACTGATGGGGATCATCACCGGTCGTGACGTGCGTTTTGTGACCGACCTGAATATGCTGGTGCATGAAGTCATGACGCCGAAAGCGCGTCTGGTTACTGTGCATGAAAATGCATCACGTGAAGTCGTGCAGGCGTTGATGCAAAAACACCGCATCGAGAAAGTACTGATCGTGAATGACGATTTCAAACTGTCTGGCATGATCACGGTTAAAGATTTCCAGAAAGCAGAAAGCAAACCGAACGCGTGTAAAGATGCGATGGGGCGTCTGCGTGTTGGTGCCGCGGTTGGTGCTGGCGCTGGTAACGAAGAACGTGTTGCTGCGCTGGTCGCGGCAGGTGTTGACGTGCTGCTGATCGACTCTTCTCATGGTCATTCACAGGGCGTGTTGGATCGTATCCGTGAAACTCGTCAGCAGTTCCCGAATCTGCCTATCGTTGGTGGTAATATTGCGACCGCGAAAGGTGCAGAAGCGCTGGTTGAAGCGGGTGTGAGTGCTGTTAAGGTCGGTATCGGCCCTGGCTCTATCTGTACGACCCGTATCGTCACCGGTTGTGGTGTGCCACAAATCACGGCGATTTCTGATGCTGCTGGCGCATTGGAAGGTTCAGGTGTTCCGGTTATCGCAGACGGCGGTATTCGTTTTTCTGGCGACATTGCAAAAGCGATTGCGGCAGGCGCGAGCCTAGTGATGGTTGGTTCAATGTTTGCCGGTACTGAAGAATCACCAGGTGAAATCGAGCTGTATCAGGGCCGCTCTTACAAATCTTATCGCGGTATGGGGTCATTGGGTGCGATGTCAAAAGGCTCTTCTGACCGCTACTTCCAGACCGATAATGCGGCTGACAAGCTGGTTCCGGAAGGGATCGAAGGCCGTGTAGCCTACAAAGGCTGGTTAAAAGAGATCATTCATCAGCAAATGGGTGGTTTACGCTCTGCCATGGGCCTCACAGGTTCTGCTACAATAGAAGACTTGCGCACTAAGGCGGAATTCGTGAAGATCACCGGCTCAGGTATTCAGGAGTCACATGTACACGATGTGACCATCACGAAAGAAGCCCCGAACTATCGCATGGGCTAAATTGACAGAGTCAGGGCGCACAGCGCCCTGATTTATTTCATACGACAGCCGATGTTGTCGTATTGGCCACTCCTTAATGATGATTAGGACGACCATGAGTAAAAATATTCACGATCACCGTATTCTGATCCTGGACTTCGGTTCGCAATATACCCAGCTGATTGCACGTCGTGTGCGTGAAATTGGTGTCTACTGCGAGCTGTGGGCATGGGACGTAACTGAAGAGCAGATCCGCGAGTTTAATCCAAATGGGATCATTCTGTCTGGCGGCCCTGAGTCTGTGACGGAAGCGGGTAGCCCGCGTGCGCCAGAGTATGTGTTTAATGCTGGTGTACCTGTTCTGGGCGTGTGTTATGGCATGCAGACCATGTCAGAACAGCTAGGCGGTAAAGTCGAAAGTTCAGATAAACGTGAATTCGGTTATGCCAAAGTACAGTTAGTAAAAGACAGTGAACTGTTCCATAGCATTGAAGATTCACTGGCTGACAACGGTCGTCCGGAACTGGATGTCTGGATGAGCCATGGCGATAAAGTGGCAACTATTCCAGCTGACTTTGTGACTATTGCTGCGACGCCAACTTGCCCGCATGCGGCGATGGCGAATGAAGCTAAACGTTTCTATGGTGTGCAGTTCCACCCTGAAGTAACTCACACCAAACAAGGCGCTCGTATGCTGGAGCGTTTTGTGAAAGACATCTGTCAATGCGACGCATTGTGGACGCCTGCTACCATCATCGAAGATGCCGTGAAACGTATCAAAGAGCAGGTAGGGGATGATGAAGTCATTCTGGGTCTGTCTGGTGGCGTGGATTCATCTGTTGTTGCTATGTTGATCCACCGTGCTATCGGCAAGAAATTAACTTGTGTATTCGTTGATAACGGCTTACTGCGTCTGAATGAAGGCCATCAAGTCATGGAAATGTTCGGTGATCATTTCGGTCTGAACATCATCAAAGTGGATGCGGAAGAGCGTTTCCTGTCTGCGCTGAAAGGCATTGCTGACCCTGAGTTGAAACGTAAAGCAATCGGCCGTGTGTTTGTTGAAGTATTCGATGATGAATCGAAGAAACTGACTAACGCGAAGTGGCTGGCGCAGGGCACTATTTACCCTGACGTAATTGAATCTGCTGCGTCTAAAACCGGTAAAGCACATGTGATCAAGTCGCATCATAACGTTGGTGGTCTGCCTGACGATATGAAAATGGGCTTGGTTGAACCACTGCGTGAACTGTTTAAAGATGAAGTTCGCCGTGTTGGTCTGGAGCTGGGTCTGCCTTATAACATGTTGTACCGTCATCCGTTTCCAGGCCCAGGCTTAGGTGTTCGTGTGCTGGGTGAAGTGAAGAAAGAGTATTGCGACTTACTGCGTCGTGCGGATGCTATCTTCATCGAAGAACTGCACAAAGCGGATCTGTACCACAAAGTGAGCCAAGCATTTACCGTATTCCTGCCTGTACGCTCTGTGGGTGTTATGGGCGATGGTCGTAAATATGATTGGGTTGTTTCACTGCGTGCGGTAGAAACGATCGACTTTATGACGGCGCATTGGGCACACCTGCCATATGATTTCTTAGGTCATGTTTCTAACCGAATCATCAATGAGATCAATGGCATCAGCCGTGTGGTTTACGATATCTCTGGTAAGCCGCCAGCAACGATCGAGTGGGAATAATCGCTCGCGTTAAGTGTTTTAAAAAGCCCGCTTTATGCGGGCTTTGTTTATGAGGTTGTGTGATGCAAACAATCGACCAGCTCCGATCAGGCGAATTAGCTGGTGTGCGACGTCTGAATTTATGTTGTGGATTAACGCAGTTTCCGTCGGAAATATTTGATCTGGCGGATACGTTGGAGATCCTTGATCTATCAGGTAATGCGTTATCCGAATTGCCGGATGATCTTTATCGATTGCATAAATTGCGGATTATCTTTTGCTCTAATAATCAATTTATCGAGTTGCCGGAAGTGTTAGGGCGCTGCGCTGAGTTGAGCATGATTGGTTTTAAAGCGAATAAGATCCGCCGAGTTTCAGCTATATCACTACCGGCAAAACTGCGTTGGTTAACGCTGACGGATAACGAAATAGAGGCATTACCGCAAGAGATCGGTGATTGCCATTATCTGCAAAAATTGATGCTGGCAGGGAATCGGCTACAGACCTTACCGGGGACACTGGCTAACTGCAAACGGCTCGAACTATTGCGTATTGCCGCCAATCAACTGCATACATTTCCAACCTGGTTGCTTTCTTTACCGCGATTATCCTGGCTAGCATATTCCGGTAATCCATTCAGTGCTGCGTTGGAGGCCGGGGCTCTAGCCGATTCATCCCTTGATGATATTCATTGGGACAGTCTGGAACTTGACCAGTTATTGGGGGAAGGGGCATCAGGTGTCATTCACCGGGCGAGGTATGGCATTCCTAACAAAGATACTTCCCATGTTGCGGTAAAGTTGTTCAAAGGTGACGTAACCAGTGATGGTTTACCGCAGTGCGAAATGGCGGCCTCAGTTAGTGCCGGAGAACATCCCAACCTAATCAATGTACTCGGCAGAGTGACTGAACATCCAGCTGGTGCCAATGGCTTAGTGATGGAGTTGATCGATGCAGAATTTAGTAATCTGGCCGGGCCGCCGAGTTTGGATTCTTGCACTCGCGATATTTACCCGGCCGATACCCGTTTTGAACTGCCAGTAGTCTTGCGTATTGCCCAGAGTATTGTTGCTGTTGCGCAGCATTTGCATCAGCAAGGGATCATGCATGGTGATCTCTACGGGCATAATATTCTGCATTGTGGCGAAGGGCGAACCCTGCTGGGTGATTTTGGTGCCGCATCATTTTATGCCACAGATGATCGGGCTTTAGCCGACGGATTACAGAAGCTGGAGGTCAGGGCCTTTGGTTGCATATTAGAAGAGTTGCTTGAGCGATGTGCAGCGACTGAGCAAACGCAACATGTGCTTTACTCACTTAATGCGTTGATGTTGGCTTGTGTAAGCGAGAAAAATCAGGCTCGACCTAGCTTTGATGAAATTGCTCGGCAACTTATGGCAATCAGTAAAAGCTATGAGCTAAAAACTGAACCTGCCAGTGCCATGTAAAGCATCGCGTATTGAGATCATTCATCATCAAATAACGGCAGCGTGGGCGTTTCAGGTGTTGGCGCTGCCGTTTCATTTTTGGTAGCTAATAGACGACGATATTTACGTTGGCGGCACAACCGAATGATTTCACGTTGTTGTGCGGGGCTATATTTTAGCCATTGAAAGCGTTCTTCACGCGAACGAAAACACCCCAAACAATAACCCTTGTTATCAGTTTCACAATAACCGATACAAGGGCTGGGGATAGGAAACAGCTCTAATTGCTCGTGATGATTTGGTTCACCCATATAGCGACGCTGCCACCATCTTTCGTTTCACTCAAAAATGATAGATCACCACCATACCATAAGTTGACTCACCGTCTTTATGATTTACACGAGGCGCGACATACCATTTATCGGTTGCATAAGCGCCAACTGCGGCACCAAAAGTTCCGACAACCACATCAAGCATTGAAAAATCACCACCTAAGGCATAATCGGCGGCTTCGCCTAAAAATGCTTCTGATGTACTGACTGCAAAGCCAGTCCAGGCGGGGGATTTTACTTCTGGCCAATATTTATCGGTGACATAGGTGGTAGCACTGGCGATGGCGGCGTTACCGGCAAAATGGCTGAATTCAGCATTAAAACTGTCGTTGGCTTGGGCCGCTGATGTCATAAACAAACCGCTGAGCATGATCCATGTAATTGACTTCATCATGTTTCCCTCATGCAAGGAGTAAATGAACTGCTTGTCATAAGTAATAATAGAACTCTTTTGGCGATACCCATCCCATTTCTGAGGAAATTTACTAAATTTGCCAAATGGCACACAGGATCATTTCTAACATTAACGTATTGATAATGATGTGAGAAAAATTCTGGCTTGGATCAGAAGTTCCGGGCTTGAGGGATACCGGAGTTTAATCAGGGGACCTTTAGCATGAATGAGATAGCGTTATCCATTTGTATATTATCGCTGGTGGCCATCATTGGATTATGGATGGGGAACTGGCGTATCTATGGTGTAGGGCTTGGGATCGGGGGGGTGTTATTTGGCGGGATTGCTGTTGGCCATTTTGCCAAACAATATGGATTAGTTGTTGATTTTCATACACTGGATTTTATTCGTGAGTTTGGTCTGATTTTATTTGTCTACACCATCGGCATACAGGTTGGCCCTGGTTTTTTTGCATCGTTACGTTCGTCGGGATTAAAACTCAATGCTTTTGCCGCGCTGTTGGTGATTTTGGGCTGCATCGTTGCGGTCATTCTGCACAAAGTTTGGGGCATTCCATTACCGGTTATCTTGGGCACTTATTCAGGGGCTGTCACGAATACCCCTTCGTTGGGTGCTGGTCAGCTGATGCTCACTGAATTAGGTGCTGACGCGAATATGATGACACTGAGTTATGCAGTGGCATATCCGTTTGGGATCTGTGGCATTTTGCTGTCGATGTGGCTGATCCGGTTTATTTTTCGCATCAATGTTGATAGTGAAGCGCGGCTTTATCAGCAACAGTCGGGGTTGGGACATGGCAACCTGCAGACCATGAATGTGGAGATCCGGAACAGTAATTTGAGTGGTCTGACGTTACAGGAGATCCCCGATCTGGAGGAAGGGGAAGTGGTTTGTTCTCGCTTAAAACGAGGGGATGAACTAATGGTGCCAAAACCTGACACCATCGTACAGCTGGGTGATTTATTGCATTTGGTTGGGGATAAAAAAGCACTGCGCAAAGTCAGGCTCGTGATCGGGGAAGAAGTTGCCGTTTCATTATCAACGCAAGGTACGGAGCTTCGGGTTGAGCGCGTGGTAGTGACCAATGAAAAAGTGCTGGGCAAAACGCTCGGTGATCTTGAGCTAAAAAGTAAATATGACGTTGTGGTATCACGCTTAAATCGCGCCGGGATCGAATTGGTGCCGGGCAGTGGTTCCAGTTTGCAGTTTGGCGACATTCTGAATCTGGTAGGGCGGCCTGAATCCATAGATGCTGTTGCAGGCTTGGTGGGTAACGCCCAGCATAAATTGCAGCAAGTCCAGATGTTGCCGGTGTTTATTGGTATTGGGCTGGGTGTGATTGTTGGTTCAGTCCCTTTTTATATTCCAGGATTTTCTGCAGCGCTGAAATTAGGTTTGGCAGGTGGCCCTCTGGTCGTAGCGTTGATATTGTCACGTATTGGTAGCATCGGTAAGTTGTATTGGTTTATGCCGCCGAGCGCCAACTTAGCCTTACGTGAAATTGGCATTGTGTTGTTCCTGTCTGTGGTTGGTTTGAAATCAGGTGGTGAGTTTGTATCAACATTAGTTGATGGCGATGGTCTGTTATGGATGGCCTGTGGCGCAGTAATTACCTTGCTACCATTGCTGGTGGTTGGTGTTTTAGCGCGTGTGTTTGGGCATATTAATTACTTGTCGATCTGTGGTTTGTTGGCCGGTTCCATGACTGATCCACCTGCACTGGCGTTTGCGAATGCGATGCATCCAACCAGTGATGCGGCAGCATTATCGTATGCGACGGTTTATCCGATGGTCATGTTCCTGCGTATTATTTCGCCACAATTACTGGTGATTTTATTGTGGAGTGGTGGATAGTTTGGTGGATGGCTTTGAAACAAACAGCCAGTCGTTAAAAAGAACAAAGCCACCAGTCACGGTGGCTTTGTTTTATGAGGGAAACGAGATATTGGGATGGATTAAGCCAGCAACGCTCGTGCTTTCGCCAGCACGTTTTCGTCACTAAACCCAAACAGCTTAAACAGCTGGTCCGCCGGTGCGGATTCACCAAAGCTGGTCATGCCAATCACCTCACCATCCAGGCCGGTGTAACGTTGCCAGTAGTCGGCAATGCTGGCTTCAATCGCCAAACGCGCTCGAACTGATTTCGGTAACACCTGCTCTTTGTATTCCGCAGCTTGCTTATCAAACCGCTCGGTGCATGGCAGTGAAACGACTCTGACCTTCTTGCCTTCGGCGGTTAAGGTATTGGCTGCGTTAACCGCGAGACTGACTTCCGAACCGGTCGCCATGATGATAAGTTCTGGTGTGCCCTCACAATCTTTGAGGATGTAACCACCCTTCTCGATATCACTGACTTGTTGGCTGCTGCGTGGCTGTTGCGTCAGATTTTGGCGTGAGAATATCAGCGCACTCGGGCCATTCTGACGTTCAATGGCTGCTTTCCAGCTCACTGCTGATTCCACTTGGTCGCACGGCCGCCAGGTTTCCATGTTCGGTGTTAAGCGTAATGAGGCCAGTTGTTCCACCGGTTGATGCGTTGGGCCGTCTTCGCCTAAGCCAATCGAGTCATGGGTGTAGACAAAGATGGAGCGCTGTTTCATCAATGCCGCCATACGCACCGCATTACGGGCGTATTCCATAAACATCAGGAAAGTGCCGCCATACGGGATGAAACCACCGTGCAGGGTGACACCATTCATAATCGCCGACATACCGAACTCACGCACGCCGTAGTGCATGTAGTTGCCCTGTGGGGTTTCTGCACTCACATCTAATGCACTGGTGTGACGAGTCAGGTTGGATGGCGCTAAATCGGCCGAACCACCGAGCAGTTCCGGTAAGATTTTCGCGTATTCGTTGAGAGCTTTCTGGCTGGCCTGACGGCTGGCGATGTTAGCTGGGTTAGCTTGTAAGTCAGCGATGTATGCATTGGCTTTGGCAGCCCAATCGGCAGTTAAGGTACCTGCACTGCGGCGTAGTAATTCAGCGGCTTCTTGTGGAAAAACTTCCTGATAAGCAGCGAACTGTTTGTTCCATGCTTGCTGAACTTGCTGGCCTTGAGCTTTCGCATCCCAGGCTTGATAGATGTCTTGTGGAATTTCAAATGGCGCATGCGGCCAGTTGAGGAATTCACGCACTTTAGTGACTTCATCTTTGCCCAGCGGCGCGCCGTGGCAATCGTGACTGCCGGATTTATTCGGTGAGCCGTAACCGATGATGGTTTTACAGCAAATCAGCGTGGGTTGGGTGGTGTTGGCTTTAGCTTCCCGAATGGCGGCATCCAGTGCGCGTGGGTCGTGACCATCGACCGAGTCAATCACCTGCCAGCCGTAAGCACGGAAACGCGCGGGGGTATCATCAGTAAACCAGCCATCAACATGACCATCAATCGAGATGCCGTTGTCATCCCAAAACGCAATCAGTTTACCTAACTCTAAAGTGCCGGCCAGCGAACAAACTTCATGCGAGATACCTTCCATCAGACAACCGTCACCCATAAAGGCGTAGGTGTAATGGTCAACGATATCATGTCCCGGTTTATTAAATTGTGCAGCTAAGGTTTTCTCAGCTAATGCCATACCGACTGCATTGGCAATGCCCTGACCCAGCGGGCCGGTGGTGGTTTCGACACCCGGTGCATAACCGTATTCCGGATGGCCCGGTGTTTTAGAGTGCAGTTGGCGGAACTGTTTTAACTCTGACAGCGGCAGGTCGTAACCGGTGAGATGGAGCAAGGAATACAGCAACATCGAACCATGACCGTTGGATAACACAAAGCGGTCGCGGTTTATCCAGGTTGGGTCGGTCGGGTTGTGTTTTAAATGGTGACGCCACAGCACTTCAGCGATATCAGCCATACCCATCGGCGCACCAGGGTGGCCGGAGTTGGCTTGTTGCACGGCATCGACACTCAGCATACGCACGGCGTTAGCGAGGGTTTTTGGGTCTAAACTCATGAGCGGGGCTCCATTATTTTATTCAAAATAGAAACGAGTCTGGCGGATTAGCCAAAAGAGGGTAATGGGAACAAGGTCAACGACCCTCCGCGCCAAGGATGGCGCGGCGGAGTCCCCATGGATGGGTTTACGACGTGTCGGTGGCGTTGTTTCCATTGACCGACCATCCACCCGAAAAACGAAATCAAGCCAATCGCGTTGCCAGCAGCTGCTCTAACTTCACCTGGTCAATAGCGAAGTTACGAATGCCTTCGGCCAACTTCTCGGTCGCCATCGCATCCTCATTATGCTGCCAGCGGAACTGCGCTTCGGTCATGGCCGCTGGGCGGGCTAAACGCACGCCGTCATCCGCTAAATGACGCACCAACTCACCGGAAGTTTCTTCCAATTCCTGTAACAGGTTCGGGCTAATGGTCAGACGGTCACAACCGGCCAGTGCCAACACTTCATCGAGGTTACGGAAGCTGGCACCCATCACCACGGTGGAATAACCGTGCTGTTTGTAATATTGATAAATAGCGCGCACCGACAGTACGCCTGGGTCAGTTTCCGCGGTATAAGTTTGACCTGTTTTGGCTTTGTACCAATCGAGAATTCGACCGACAAATGGCGAAATCAGATATGCCCCAGCTTCGGCACAGGCACGGGCTTGGGCGAAACTAAACAACAGAGTCAGGTTGCAGTTAATGCCTTCTTTTTCCAACTGTTCAGCAGCACGAATACCTTCCCATGTAGAGGCGATTTTAATCAGCACACGAGAACGAGGAATGCCTTGATACTCATACAAGCCAATCAGCTTGCGGGCTTTTTCGATGGTAGCGGCGGTATCAAACGACAGTCGCGCATCGACTTCGGTGGAGATACGGCCCGGTACATGTTTTAACACTTCACAACCAATGGCCACAATCAGGCGGTCGGCGGCTTCTTCAACTTGCACAGCGACATCAGCCGACAGTGGTTTCGCCTGTGCAATCACGCTTTCCAGCAATGGCGCATATTCGGGGCTGGCAACGGCCTTTAAAATCAATGATGGATTGGTGGTCGCATCTTCTGGTGAATACAATTTAATGGCGGGTAACTCGCCCGTGTCGGCGACGACCGTAGTAACGGCACGTAATTGTTGTAACAAACTGCTCACGATAGCTCCTTGTCGCTCTGAAAGACCATACCCTTTGCACTTGAAGTTGCAGCTGCGTTGACGGCGTTCTCTTACCCCAATCACATAGTCTATCTATGCTCATGGGGATTCATTCTCTTGTCGCCTTGCTGCAATGCCAATTACTTTGGGTATATGTCGAGGTTTATACAGAGGTTATACCCCCGTTAGGTAACGGGGGTGTTAAATTTATTTACAAAGTTTGTAATAGACCTCATTCCAGAGAATTTCTTTCTTCAATTCAGGGATGGTGGTGTTTTCATCGATCAGCAGGAATTCAATGCCAGCCATCTCAGCGTAGATACGCAGATATTCGGCATCTACCGCCTGACTGAACACGGAATGGTGTGCTGCACCGGCTAAGATCCACGCTTCTGCGCCGACTTCCAGATTTGGTTTTGGTTCCCACAATGCACACGCAACCGGCAGTTTTGGCAGTGCGTGAGGCAGATCTACGACATCCAGATTGTTCACAACCAGACGGAAACGGTTGCCCATGTCGATCAGGCTGGCATTCACTGCTTTACCGGCAGGGGCAGAGAACAACAAACGTGCAGGTGGCGCTTTTTTACCGATGCCTAAGTGTTGTACGTCGAGCACTGGTTTTTTGCTGGCAATCGATGGGCAGACTTCCAACATATGTGCACCCAGCACCAGATTTTTACCGTCTTCCAAATGATAGGTGTAATCTTCCATGAACGACGTGCCGCCTGGCAGACCGTGTCCCATCACTTTTAACGTTCTCAGCAGTGCGGCGGTTTTCCAGTCGCCTTCGCCACCGAAACCGTAACCTTGTTGCATCAGACGTTGGCAAGCCAAGCCTGGTAACTGGTGAATGCCGTACAGATCTTCAAAGGTGGTAGTGAACGCGCCGAAATTACCTTGTTGCAGGAATTTCTTCATGCCCAGTTCCTGGCGCGCAGCTTCATACAGCGATTCGCGATAAGTGCCACCGACTTTCACGGCATCTGTCAGGGTATAAATGGTTTCATACTCATCTAACAATGCACTGATATCACCAGCTGAGACGTCATTGATCACTTTGACCAGATCGCCGACGGGGTGGTAATTCACCTGATAACCGAATTGAATTTGTGCTTCAACTTTATCGCCTTCCGTCACAGCGACATTACGCATGTTGTCGCCGAAACGAGCTACTTTCATCTGTTTACTGTCATAGACAGCGGCGGCAATACGCATCCAACGAGCGATTTTTTCGTGTGCGGCTTTGTCTTCCCAATAGCCAACCACAACGGTACGTGGCAGACGCAGACGGGCGCCCATGAAACCGAATTCGCGACCACCATGGGCGGTCTGGTTCAGGTTCATGAAATCCATGTCGATCTCGCCCCATGGCAGATCTTTGTTGAACTGAGTATGGAATTGCAGCAGTGGTTTGTTCAGTTGTGTCAGCGCTGGGATCCACATTTTGGCTGGCGAGAAGGTGTGCATCCACACCATCATACCCACGCACTGTTGCGTGTGATTGGCATCGCGAGCAATGGCAGAGATTTCATCCAGCGTAGTGCCAGTTGGTTTCAGCACAATTTTCAGCGGTAGGCCGGCTTTTTCGTTCAGCTGATTGGTAATGATTTGGGCATGATCAGCCACTTGTTTCAGTGTTTCTGGGCCATACAAATGTTGGCTACCGACGACAAACCAAACTTCTAACTGTTTTAAAAATTCCATGATCTATTCCTCGTCTATTATTTGGTGGTCGATTGACCGTAATAAGCATTTTTACCGTGTTTGCGCTGGTAGTGTTTTTCCAGCATGTAATCGGGCAGCGCTGCAGCTTGCGGATTTAACTGATGGGTGATCCACGCCATACGCGCGACTTCTTCCA
>NZ_OY829947.1 GCF_963556105.2 uncultured Tolumonas sp. | reverse complement strand
GAATGGAACAAGCAAGTGTTGCTGATATTTTTGTATTAGGGGACAGTAACGGCAATATAACCCAGTACTGGGCCAATTTAGTCCATGGCTTCGATGGCAGTGGCAGTTTAGCGTCAGATCCTAAAGATTATATTTATCTGGCCAAAGCTAAGGGCGCTTATACGGTAACTTATTCCTCAGACCATAACGGGTCATTCAATGGCTATGACAATATTTATATAACTGATAACTCGACACAAAAAACGGTCAGTGTTGGTAATAATATTGAAGATATTATTTTTGGTGATGGGAGTACATTGAGTAATGACGGAACGACAACGGTACAAAAAGTAATATCAGGTACTGATGCTTATACTCTCCATTTATCGTCAGCTTTAGTGGATACTGATGGTAGTGAAACACTATCAAATATCATCCTCAGTGGCGTACCTGCTGGTGTTACTTTCTCCGCCGGTACAAAACAATCTGACGGCACATGGGTTTTAACTCAACAACAATTTTCGCAGTTGAAAATGTTTGTGCCAACTAATACGTCTGCATTTGATTTAACCGCTAAGGTGACGAGTACTGAAACGGCTAATCATGACAGTGCAACAACTACAATCTCTTTGCATGTAGACACTGTAAATCATGCTCCTGTCGCAATACCAGATCTTGCTGATGCAACGGAAGCCAGTGGGAACAACAATACAATAGCCGGGGTCGACCCGACAGGGAATGTGCTGGTTAATGATGCTGTTATTGATACCAGCGATACAAAAACAGTAAGTTCCGTATCGTTTGGTAGTGTTGCTGGAGTTGTTGGCAATGCGTTGCAAGGTGCCCATGGTTCTCTGTTACTGGGCTCGGATGGTAGTTATAAATACACAGTCAATAATGATGATCCGTCGGTGCAGGCATTGAAAAACTATGCCGAAACGCTAACTGATACATTCTCTTATACTGTTCGTGATGCTTCTGGCGCCAGTTCTACAGCCAGTTTGACCGTTAATATTCATGGGGCAAACGATGCCCCTGTTGCTGTAGATGATACTGCGATTATCAGCGCAGATGCGACGATGACCTATGCTGTAAATAATGGTGTAATTAGTGGATCGGGGCGTGATAGTGATATTGAAGGCGACAAGCTCACGGTATCTGCTATCCGCACGGGAGCTGAATCAGGAACGGGTGTAGCCGGCACTCTAGGTAATGTACTGCATGGCACCTATGGTGATTTAACAATGTTAGCCGACGGGTCATATACTTATGCTGCTAATAATGCTAAAGCAATTCCAGATAAAGTCACTTTAGCTGATTTCTTTACCTATACCGTATCTGACGGAAATGGCGGAACTGATACGGCTACATTGCAAATCAATGTATCTGGTTTGAATGATGCGCCTCAAGTTGTTGCAGCAACAGCATCT
Organism: uncultured Tolumonas sp.; assembly: GCF_963556105.2. NCBI lineage: Bacteria > Pseudomonadati > Pseudomonadota > Gammaproteobacteria > Aeromonadales > Aeromonadaceae > Tolumonas > uncultured Tolumonas sp. The sequence continues at coordinate 88,333 of NZ_OY829947.1, read as the reverse complement.
GTTTCTGAAGAGGGGTTAACGGGTGGGTTGACTGATTCCGTTGGTACTTCTGATACAACAAATTCAGCTATTTCTTCCGGAAAAATAACTATTTCGGATGCCGATAATGATCCATTAACGGTTAAATTGGTGGCGCCTTTAACTACTTTAACATCGGGTGGTCAGACAGTTACTTGGGGGGTATCTACCGACGGTCATACTTTGACTGGTTCTGCCGGTGGGAGTGATGTGATTAAGGCATCAATAGATAACAGTGGGAATTATTCGGTTTCATTATTAAAAGCGATTGATCATGCAACTGCAGGCGCTGAAGATGTCAAATCGATTGATATTGGTTTGTCGGTTAGTGATGGTAAAGCGACTACATCGTCTAAATTAACGGTTAATATTGAAGATGACGCACCGGTTGCCACATCTGTCTATCAAACTGTACAAGCTTCATCCTGCAATACCAATGTTATTATTACTCTCGATGTCTCCGGAAGTATGGATAACATACCAACAGGTATGTCACAAACAAGACTCTCTTTGGCAAAAGCGGCAATAATTAAGTTACTAGATACTTATGCCGGTATGGGTAATGTTATGGTGCAGCTAGTGACATTCAATTCTACAGCGTCACAGCTATCTTCTACATGGATGACGGTTTCACAGGCAGAGGCTAAGTTAAGCTCAATTACTGCATCGGGAGGTACTGACTACGATGCAGCTATCGCTCAAACTGAGTCAACATATACCACGTCAGGAAAATTAACGGGTAGTGGTGTACAGAATGTTAGTTATTTCTTCTCTGATGGTGTTCCGACAGAAAATAATGGCACAGGATCTAATGGTATTGCAGGAACAGAAGAGACTAGCTGGCAAAATTATTTATCTTCCAATCACATTACATCATACGCTATTGGTATTGGTGCAGATTCCAATTCCTCATATTTAGATCCTATAGCTTATGATGGCGCTACCCGTACTAATACAAACTCCGTGATCGTCTCTGATTTAAGTACATTGTCAGCTGCGATGCCAATTGCACAAGCAACGATTGCAGTAAGCGGAGATTTAGTTAGTGGAAACTTGTTGCAAAGCGGCATAGGGGCCGATGGTGGGCACGTACAGTCAATTATTGTAAATGGCGTAACCTATACATTTACTGGGTCAACGATAAGTACTGCTGCAAGCAGTAGTAGCTATCAATTTAACGCATCAACGCATCTATTGACTGTGACAACTGCCAGCAGTGGAACATTGTCTATTGATATGGATGATGGTAAGTACACGTTTTCCCCAAATGGTAAATCGACAGCAACATCAGATAGCTTCAGTTATACCTTGGTGGACAACGATGGTGATACGGCAAGTTCATCAGTTAAACTGATGATTGGACATGTTGTGCCTGTCGACGCCTCATTGCTTGGATTAACCGGTCAATATTTTGGCTACAATGATAATTCGACCAGTTCTAAAGATGGTTATAATAACTCAACCCGGGTGCATACTGATGATAAATCATATGGAAATCTAGATAGTCTGGGTGATGCAAAAGCTATATTGGCAGATCGAGGCAGTACTTCTGATGTAACATTTACTGCGAATTCACTTGAATTTGGTTTAAGCCATGGTACGAATAACGGATTGTTCAGTAGCGATCTAGGTCAAAACGGGAAAGACACGAGTGGTAGCATTGCATCGGGAAGTGGCAACCTTTATACCTTCCTAACGGGTTCTAACAGCAGTAATGCATCTAATATTACAGTATTATCTGGCTTGGGGAATACCACGGATGCGCTGATACATCTGAATGGTTATGTCAATATGGCTACTGCGGGTGAATATGACATCCGGGTCACTGCGGATGACGGATATCAGATAAGTTTGAACGGAAATGCTGTTGCGACGTTTGATGGTATCTCATCGACTTCAACTATAACGTATCAGAATATTAACTTATCAAATGGACTGTTACCGTTAGATATCTTGTATTGGGATCAAGGTGGTTACGCGACGTTCAGAGTGGAAATTAAACTTCACGGTGATAGTGATAGTTCGTACACCACGCTAGGCGATGATACGTATACTTTATTCTCATCCTCTGCGCTGTCTTCTCTTGGCGCATTGCAGGATATCTATCAGGATGCTAATGACCATCATTGGTATGTCCGTACTGGTGTCGAGATGACAGGCACATCCGCTGATGACTGGATGACAGGCGGTGACAGTAAAGACCACATTGTTGGTGGTGTTGGTAACGACACTCTGGAAGGTGGTATTGGCAATGATTATCTGGATGGTGGTGCGGGCATAGACACAGCTGTTTATAGTCATGCGGCCTCTGCGGTAAACGTTAATCTGACTACCGGTATGGCTATTGGTGGTGATGGTTCTGACTCTATCACCAATGTTGAAAATATAACTGGATCTAACTACAACGACACGCTCATCGGTGATAGTAATACTAATGTACTGAGGGGCGGTCTTGGCAATGACATTCTAACCGGCGGCGATGGTGTAGATACCTTCCTCTGGACTGCGTCTGATAAAGGAACTGTTGCTGCACCAACCACGGACCACATTAAGGATTTCTCTGCATCAACAGATGTCATTGATATTCGTGATTTGCTCGATACCAGTAATGAAAGTGCTTCAGTTCTGCTTCAGCACTTAACGGTTACTGATGATGCTGCAACTGGCATCACAATTTCTATACATAGTGATACTAACAGTACATCAACCACTAATATTACAAACCAGATTGTGTTGGATCATGTTCACTATGACGATGTTGGTGCGAGTTCTGTTTCAACTATTCTGACAACGTTAATTAATAACCAACATTTGTTAATTGATAAAACTTAACAATCAGCCCTGAACACCACGGAGGTGTTCAGGGCTCTTTTGGGGGAGCCGAAAACAGTAGAGACAAAAATGATTAATTGGATATCGCTTGATAATGTTACGTATCACTGGGATGGAGATGACTGTATTTCCTGTGAAACTAATAACGGATTTTCATCTGTATTGTCTGGAAGCAGCCTTGATGGGCTGGAAATATTAGATTCCGACGGAGTGCTTGCTGGCGAGTTATTTGTTGATTTTGCCGGGGCGGCATTATCGTATATAATGCTCGAAAATACACAGATTGATCAAGTTGTTACTTATTGCATAAAGGACAATGTATATTCATCGCCAGTGAGTGAGCTAGCACAATCAACCGATTTCTCCGATCTGGTTGCGTTTGATTCAGAGCAGCCAAATCTCTGGTCAGATATTGCCTATGAATCGCAGGCGAATATACATAATGATGAAAATAGCGTACTAGATATAGATTCTTTACTATTTTTACCCGAAAAGTCTTTAGATAAGCTATTGATGCATCCAGAAGCTAGCGATATAAAACTACCTGTGAGTAACAGTCATGATTTATCGTGTGAGCCAGCTATGGGGCATTATGATAACTTGATTGATCCGCTGGATATGTTATTAGTACATAACGCAAACTATACGAATAATTAGCAGTTGGAACTAAAGGAGCAAGCTGAGTTACGTCACTCCCTCAGTTACTGGCGTTAATCGTGCAGCATATGACCTAATTTTCCCGCTTTAGTTGAAAGATAAAATTCATTAAACGGGTTTTTCCCTTCTTCCAATGGCACACGTTCTGCGACAGGAATACCGTGCTGTTCCATTGCTTTAATCTTTCTTGGATTATTAGTCATCAGACGCAATGATTTAACATTCAGTAGTGTCAGCATATCAGCACAAATAGTGTAATCGCGTAAATCAGGTGCAAAACCCAACGCCACGTTAGCCTCTACGGTGTCAGCACCTTGATCTTGCAGATGATATGCATGGATCTTGTTTAACAAACCAATACCGCGACCTTCCTGACGAACGTAGAGTAAAACACCGCGTCCTTCGGTGGCGATACGCTGAAGTGCTGCCTGTAACTGGAATCCACAATCACACCGTAAACTGAATAAGGCGTCACCGGTAAGACATTCAGAATGAATACGTGCTAAGACGGGATCGGCTGTGGTGATGTCGCCCATTGATAATGCAACATGATCTTTACCAGTAGCCTCTTCTTTGAATCCGGTCATAGTAAAGACACCCCAAGGGGTAGGTAATTCGGCACTAGCGACCAGAGAAACACTACTCATGGATTTCCTCTCTGCTTCATATAGGTTCTGCCCGATTGTGACGATTGTTGTCCATGCTGGCAACTGCAATTAAGAATAATTCAATTTGTTGCAGTTTATCTTTCGAAAAGATGAACCTGTTTTTTATTAGAGATGTAAAATTAATATAAGAAGTGTATAAAAGCGGCAGTATTCTTGTGAGGCTCAGGTGAACCATGAAAAAATTAGTTTCTAGTTTGGTCGTTGCGTTATCTCTGACCATATCGGGTTACGCTTGGGCTGATGGCTCTTTTCGTTGTGGTAATGCGCTGATTTCTGTTGGTGACCCATCCGCTGTATTACTCATCAAATGTGGTCGGCCTTTAACTATCGACGATACCACTCGCGTAGTGGTCGATGAGTATGGTCATAGACAAATCATTCGAACAGGCGAGGTTTGGACTATGTATATGGGGCATGATCACTTCATACAGCTCGTGACGGTTGAACGTGGCGTGATCACAAACATTGTTGATGGGCCTCGAGGTTAGTTGGTGATCATTGTTTTTAATGAGCTCAGATTACGAATTTCTTTGTTGATCTGAGCCAGAACCTTTTTCCACCGTACATTCTCTACATCATCATAACAGGCGCGTCCGGCATCAAAGTGAAATGGGCCAGATTGCTCAATATAAAAAGTTCCCCGATAGTAGCTACGAATGTATCTTGCGATTTGCAGCGCCTGATGTTCACGGAAAGAACGTTTCATGAAATAACTCCAATAGGTTAGATACCCTAATGGTTTCATTTGCTTATTACTTTTTTGTTACATAAAGGTAATAAATTTATGAAGCGTAGTCGATCTTGGAAAGATGATGAAAAGTCGCACTATGGCGGATTCGCGAGAGCCTGTTTTTCACGATTTTTTTCACCTTTTTCTTCCGTCAAGACTTTCGGATGAACATCTTTCTGTCATAATGCGCCGCGTCTATCCACGGATGATTAATATTTATGCTAGAAATGTTTAATGGGCTCAGCTTTGAACTGGGTCTGGGTTTAGCGTTGGCACTGACATTTGTTCTTGCCTATGAATTTATCAATGGTTTCCATGACACGGCAAATGCTGTGGCAACGGTTATTTATACCAAAGCAATGCCTCCTCATATGGCTGTGGTTGCATCGGGTATCTTTAACTGTGCCGGTGTATTAGCCGGTGGTTTGGGTGTGGCATATGCCATTGTTCACTTGTTACCTGTTGATCTGCTATTGAATGTAGCATCTGCTCATGGTCTGGTGATGGTATTTGCATTACTGAGTTCAGCCATATTGTGGAACTTGGGTACTTGGTATTTGGGTATTCCAGCTTCAAGTTCGCATACACTGATTGGTGCAATACTGGGTGTTGGTTTAGCTAATTCACTAATGACAGGTGTTGAAATCAGCAAGGGTATCAATGTGCAAAAAGCCATTGATATCATGTTGTCGCTAATCATTTCTCCAATTGTCGGTTTAGTCATCGCTGGCGGCTTGCTGCTTTTGATGAAAAAGCGCTTTACGAGCTCGAAAATTCACAAAACACCCGAAGAACGTCAGACATGGGATGGCAAAAAACGCCCTCCGTTCTGGACTCGTTTTACGCTGATTGCTTCAGCCATGGGTGTGAGTTTTGTACACGGCTCCAATGATGGTCAGAAAGGTATTGGTCTGATCATGTTGGTTCTGATTGGTATCGTGCCTGGTCAGTTCGTATTGAATATGGAAAGCACCAGTTATCAGATCGGCCGAACTAAAGACGCCGCTGTTCATATGGGTGATTTCTACCAGCGTAATAGCGCGTATTTAAATCAAATGATTGATTTAAATAAGGTGCCAAATGCTGATATGCCACAGGTATTTAAATGCGACTCTAAAGACTCAATGTCATCGATCGCGACTGTTGCCAATTTGCTGAATACAACTGAACACTACAATCAATTGAGTGTTGAAAAACGCCGAGAAGTTCGTCGTCTGCTGTTGTGTCTGGATGACACAGCTAAAAAAGTCAGTAAATTGCCTAACATTCCAGCGTCTGAAATTTCTGATTTGAACAAATTGCGTAAAGACCTGACGTTGACCACTGAATATGCGCCGATGTGGGTTATTTTTGCGGTAGCACTGGCTCTGGGTGGCGGTACAATGATTGGATGGCGCCGTATTGTTCAGACCGTTGGTGAAAAAATCGGCCAGAAAGGCATGACGTATTCTCAAGGTATGGCTGCACAGATCACTGCTGCGGCAGCTATCGGGATCGCCAGCATGAGCGGGTTGCCAGTATCTACTACGCACGTCTTATCATCAGCGGTAGCGGGAACAATGTTGGCGAATCGTACTGGTTTACAGTCTAGCACAGTAAAAAATATTGCCTTGGCATGGGTATTAACCCTGCCAGTTACTATTGCGTTGTCTGCTGGGCTGTTTTGGTTTGGAACTATTATCTTTGTTAATGGTTAAAACCAGCATTTGATGTTTTAGCTAAAAGGCCAGCAACTGCTGGCCTTTTTCATATTTGTTTGAGCATGTAGCAGGCGCCTGTACCATATTGCATGTCATCAATAGCATAGTTCTGCGGCTCAAAACCATGTCGTTGCCAATAACTAACGGCTTGCTGAAGAGATACCAGCGACACTTCCCGATAACCCTGCTGTTTTGCCCAGACCTGCAGATATTTTAGTGTTTGGCTGCCAAATCGTTTACCTGCATATGCTGGTGCGATAGCCATATCATGTATATAGAGTAATTCTGTTTGCTGCGGTTTCGAGTACACCGTATGTAAACTAGCCGGATGTCTGTGCCATGGATGTGCTAAACAATAACCTGTTACATTATGTTGTTGATCTGTGATCACCAGACAAGTTTGTGGGCCAAGGACGATTTTTGATCGGAGTACTGTTTCTGTTTCCGGTGTTATATCAGGATAAACGGTAGCCTGTATGCTAAGAATGGAAGGCCAGTCAGTATCGTTAATAGCGCGGATAATCATAGAAAACATCATTATTTAAAGCGTTAGTTTACAATGAATTGATAAAACAGGAGAACTACATGACGGAAGAATGGGTAGATATTGTTGATGCCAATAACAACGTTATTGATGCTGTTCCTCGTTCCGTGATGCGTCAGCAACGACTGCTGCATCGGGCTACCTATATTGTCATTGAGAATGCACAGGGTCAGTTGTATGTGCAAAGACGAACGGCCACAAAAGATTATTGCCCATCGATGCTAGATGCTTGCTGTGGCGGGGTTGTGTCTAAAGGTGAAGAGATACAAGCGTCAGCATATCGTGAATTAGCAGAAGAAATGGGTATTACAAATGTTCCTCTGAGATTTCATGGCTCATTTTTACATCAAGATAACGAATGCAATGTTTGGGGATCGGTATTCAGTTGTCAGTTCGATGGCGAGTTAGTCTTGCAACAAGAAGAGGTGGAATATGTATTGTTGATGACTACGGATGAGATACAAACCAGAGCATCAGAATTTACCGCAGATTCTCTGGCTGCACTTCAAGTTTGGTTAACTGGAGCAGATAATCAGAATCAAGATAAGTTGTAATAACATTCTCAGTTGTCGCCATATTCAGGGAAATGGCATTTAAAATACGTTAAGCTTTACAAGATAAGTTTGATGGAGAGTGATATGCAGCGTTTCGCCGATGTGTCAGCCCAAAAATGGGTTTGGCGAGCAATGGTCAGAAGTGCATTAGTACCATTAGTATTGGTTGAAACGGTACTTATTGCAGTCTACCTGATTAGCAATAACCTCATCAGAGAAGCAAATATTAACTATATTTATCAGCAAGCTGATAAAGAACTCCAGATATCTGCGCAGCGTGAGTCTGAAGTAATTCGGGAACAGTTATTGGCTATTTCTCGGCAAACGGAAATATATCAAACTGAAACTCAACGCGTTTTGTCAGATAAAAATATTGCCATTTCAGATACTGAGAAATCTAATTACGCGATATCACCCCAAGGTGTTTTTTACTCTATAAAAGATACGGGTGGTGCGGCTTCTTTTTATTCATCAGCAACACCATTAGCACAACAAGATCATGAAAAGGTATTACGGCTTTCGCAGTTAGACTCTTTAATGAAAGGAATTAAAGAGAGTAATCCTTTAATTGCAGCAACCTATTTTAATAGTTGGGATTCCTATAATCGAATTTACCCATGGTTTAATACCTTAGATCAATATCCGAAAGACATGGTGATCCCTGATTATAATTTTTATTATTTAGCTGATAAGAAAAATGATCCGTTACGAACAGTAGTCTGGACAGATGTTTACATCGATCCGGCAGGGAATGGCTGGATGGCATCTTGTATCGCACCGGTATATCGGCAAGATTTTCTAGAAGGCGTTGTCGGTCTTGATGTGACAGTAGGTTCTATTATTGAAAAAATTCAGCAGTTAGCCATACCCTGGGGGGGGTATGCTATTTTGGTGAATAGTAATGGTAATATTATGGCTTTGCCACCAGAAGGAGAAAAGGATTTTGGTTTGCGTGAGTTGACCAATCATAGTTATCAAGAGGCAATAAAAAAAGAGATATTTAAGCCAGAACAATTTAACCTTTTTTTACGTAAGGATTCGCAAAAGATCGTTTTCGATATAAAAAACAGTTTAAGCGGAAAAGGTTTTATTACCTTAAATGGCAATAAAAAATTAATGGCATGGGAGTCTATACCTGAAACACGTTGGAAATTAATTACTATCGTAGATGAAAATAAGGTTTACAGTGAGACTCGAACTTTAGCTCAACAATTTGCTCAAATCGGCTATCTGATGATAGGTGGTTTGGTTGTATTTTATATCATCTTCATATTCTTCATTTGGCTTAGTTCTCGGCGGATGAGTAAAGCCATTTCTGATCCATTACTACACATGAAAGAGATGGTTGATCAGATTAGTCATGAAAAATACCAACTGGATAAGCCAGCATTTGCTATCGCTGAATTGCAGGAAACTGCGTTTGCAATTGTAGCTATGGGGCAAAAGCTGGATGAAATTACGTGTGATCTGCGACGAGCAAAAGAAGATGCAGATGCAGCGAATAAAACAAAAAGTTTATTTTTATCAAGCATGAGTCATGAATTAAGAACGCCACTGAATGCAATTCTTGGTTTTGGGCAGTTACTTCAAAAAGATAATAATAAATTATCGTCAAGAGAGCGTCAGGAATATACGGATGAAATTATGACGGCTGGAGATCATTTACTGAAACTAATTGATGATGTATTGAATTTATCTCGTATTGAAAACAATGGAGCTTCATTAAATATAGAGCCTGTCGATGCGATAAAAATTTGCTCTGAATGTAATGAAATGCTTAGAGCTATTGTAGAAAAGGAACAATTATATTTATCAGCAGAATTGCCAGCATCTACGATGATGGTAATGGCTGATAGCACTCGTTTGCGTCAAGTAATCATCAATCTTATTTCTAATGCCATTAAATATAACCACCCTAATGGTAGTATAAAAATTACAGTAAATGTGAATAAAGACCAACTGCGAATTAGTGTCCATGATACGGGTAGTGGCATTCCTGAAGATAAACAGAAAGAATTATTTAAACCATTTAATCGATTGGGTTATGAAACATCTGGTATTAAAGGAACTGGAATAGGGCTTTCCATATCAAAGCAATTGATTGAATCTATGCATGGTAGGGTCGGTTTTAGCAGCAAAATTAATGAAGGCTCTGTATTCTGGATTGAATTACCGTTAGCCAATAATTCAGAAACCCAGCTGCCTATTATAGATTTATCTACTCATTTTGATGATGAACAAGACTCGGGCATGGTTACTGAAATTCATCATTTGTTATGTATTGGTTGTGATCAAACATCAATTCGGCAGTTAGCTCGATTATCCACCAAAAAACATCAATACGTGATATCTAGTGCATTATCTGTCGATGAGGGATTTAGCACGCTGTCACAAGTAGAACCAGACATTATTTTACTGGATGCTAATATTCATGGCATGGATGCATATGAATTACTCTATCGTTTACGAAAAAATGAAATAACAAGTCATACGCCTGTTATTGCTATAACGGATGAAATTATGTCTGTACTACAAAATTCATCAACAGAATTATATTTTGATTATGTCCTGATTAAACCAATTGATATTCAGCATACTTGGGCGGTAATTCACAAAATGCTAAATTACGCGCCGTAAGTAAGCGTTAACTGATGTATTATTAATGCATGATTGGATGGAGAGCAGTTTGAGCCATTATGACACTATATGAAACGAAAGGAACAACAGGGCAGAATTGTTTGGAACACATTCTGGTTGTGGATGATATCCAAACTAATTTGCGTTTAGCGAAAGCATTTTTAAATGGAGGCGGCTATCAGAATGTCTATCTTGAAAGTGATCCGTTCCGTGTTTCTGAATGGTTAAATAGTGTTGATATCAATTTGCTGATCCTTGATTTAAGCATGCCACAGAAGGATGGCATCAGCTTGTTTGTCGAGTTGCAAAATGAGTTTGCTGAGCGGTTACCCCCAGTTATTTTTCTCACTGCGTTACATGATGACAGTTTGCGGGCACAAGCGATTGAATTGGGTGCCAAAGCCTTTATTACGAAACCGTTTGATCAAACTAAGATGCTGAGTTGTATCAGCGAAATACTGAATAGCATTACTTAGAAAAACAAATCGCGAATATCAGTTTCTTCTATTTCTGGATCGGTTCTGACCTGTTAGCATTCGCAGGAATAAAACCACGCAGTGCTTATCCGCCTGTTTGTGTTAACCGATCTGGAGCCTCGTTTTGTCTGAAGCAATTCTTCGTTCGTTGCAAACCCAACTGTCTGAATGTTTACCCATCGATAAAGCTCAGTTATTGCGCCGCTTACAAGGTGTGCAGCGTTTGCCTGCTAATAAACAAACCGCTGTTTTAGCCATCATTGGCCAAGAGTTGGAAAAAGCCAAACTACGGGCACAGTCGCGTCAGCAGAACGTTCCAAAATTGCATTATCCTGACCTGCCTGTTACCGATAAACGACATGATATCGCTGAGGCGATCCGTAAACATCAGGTTGTGATTGTGGCCGGTGAAACAGGCTCAGGTAAGACAACGCAACTGCCTAAAATTTGTATGGAAGCAGGGCGTGGCGTTCAGGGAATGATTGGTCATACACAGCCCCGACGTTTGGCGGCCCGTACTGTTGCTGCGCGTATTGCGGAAGAGTTGCAGTGTGAACTGGGTTCCCATGTTGGTTATAAGGTTCGTTTTCACGATCAGGTGAATGAAAACTCTTACGTCAAATTAATGACCGACGGCATTTTGCTGGCAGAAATTCAAAGTGGTCGGATGTTGATGCAATATGACACCTTGATCATCGACGAAGCACACGAACGCAGTCTGAACATCGATTTTATTCTCGGTTATCTCAAGCAATTACTGCCAAAGCGCCCCGATCTCAAACTGATCATTACGTCGGCCACTATCGATCCACAGCGTTTTTCTCGCCATTTTAGTAATGCGCCGGTGATTGAGGTTTCTGGGCGCACCTATCCGGTAGAGGTGCGTTACCGCCCTTGGCAAGATGAGGAAGACAGTGATCCGCTGCAGGGGTTGTTTAATGCGGTCGATGAATTATGTACCGAAGGTTTAGGTGACATTCTGATCTTTATGAACGGCGAACGAGAGATCAGAGATACTGCCGATGCATTGCGGAAGCGAAATCTGCGCGACACTGAAATTTTGCCGCTTTATTCCCGATTATCGAATGCTGAACAAAATCGGATTTTCTCGCAACATGCCGGGCGGCGTATTGTGCTGGCAACAAACGTGGCGGAAACATCGCTGACAGTGCCGGGGATACGCTATGTGATTGACCCGGGTACTGCGCGGATCAGTCGCTATTCTTATAAAACCAAAGTTCAACGTTTACCAATAGAAGCCATTTCTCAGGCCAGTGCCAACCAGCGTAAAGGGCGTTGTGGTCGTGTGGCAGCGGGTATCTGTATTCGTCTTTATTCGGAACAAGACTTTTTAGGCCGCCCTGAATTTACTGATCCGGAAATTCTACGCACCAATCTGGCCTCAGTTATTTTACAAATGCTCGCGCTGGGTCTGGGTGATATGAGCCGTTTCCCGTTTGTGGAAGCGCCTGATAGTCGCCATATCAAAGACGGTTTACGTTTATTGGAAGAGTTGGGCGCCATTAATGGTTCGATTGATGGTCAGCATCCACTGCGCTTGACGCCGCTGGGCCGTCAACTGGCACGGGTTCCACTAGACCCGCGTTTAGCGCGTATGGTGCTGGCGGCACCGCAATTTGGTTGTCTCGAAGAGATTTTGATCATTACCTCTGCGCTAAGTATTCAAGATCCGCGCGAGCGTCCGATGGATAAACAGCAAGCATCGGATGAAAAACATCGTCGTTTTGAAGATAAAGACTCGGATTTCCAAGCCTTCCTCAATCTGTGGAATTATGTGCAGGAACAGCAGCAGACGCTGAGTCAAAATCAGTTCCGTAAGCAGTGCCAAAAAGAATTTCTTTCGTATTTACGACTGCGCGAATGGCAAGATATTCATTATCAGATTCGGCAGGCCACCCGCGAGTTGAGTTTGACGATCAACCAAGACGCAGCGCCGGAGCAAGCCATCCACAGCGCGATTCTAACGGGTTTGCTCAGTCATATCGGTATGAAAGACGGTGATAAATCGGAATATATCGGTGCGCGTAATGCCCGCTTTATGATTTTCCCCGGTTCCGGCTTATTCAAGAAACCACCGAAATGGAGCATGGTCGCCGAGCTTACTGAAACATCACGTCTGTATGGTCGCATAGCTGCTCGCATTCAACCAGAATGGATCGAACCACTGGCTGGGCATCTGCTGAAACGTAGCTACAGTGATCCACGCTGGTCGAAAAAAGCAGGGGCGGTGTTAGCGTCTGAGAAGGTCACCTTGTATGGCGTGACTATAGTTGCTGATCGAGAAGTGCAATATGGTGATATCGATCCGGTTATTAGTCGTGAACTGTTTATTCGTCGTGCGTTGGTGGAGGGCGATTTTGAGACTCGTCATCGCTTCTTCGCTGAAAACCGGAAGTTGCTGGCCGAAGTCGAAGCGCTGGAAGCAAAATCACGCCGCCGAGATATTCTCGTTGATGATGAGACGTTATTCCTGTTTTACGATGCGCATATTCCGGCTGATGTGGTTTCCGCTCGTCATTTTGATAGTTGGTGGAAAACAGCCAGTAAAGAGTCACCTGAACTGCTCAATTTTGAACGCGAAATGTTGTTGCAGGGTGACGCTTCACACATCAACGAACATGATTACCCTAACCAGTGGGCACAAGGTCGCCTTAAATTCCGTCTTACTTATCAATTTGAACCAGGTGAAGAGGCCGATGGTGTCACGGTGCATATACCGTTGCCATTACTGAATCAGGTTGAGCCCGTTGGGTTTGACTGGCTTATTCCCGGTATGCGCCATGAGTTGTTGGTTGCACTGATCAAGTCATTGCCAAAGCAATGGCGCAAAAATTTCGTGCCAGCGCCTAACTATGCAGATGCCCTGATGGCATCAATTTCACCCGAACAAGGCCCGCTGTTGGATGCGATTGAACGTCAACTGAAGCGAATGAGTGGTTTGACTGTGCCACGTGAATGCTGGGATTGGAATTCAATCGCCGATCACCTGAAAATGACATTCCGTGTTATTGATGATAAACGCAAAAGAGTCGCTGAAAGCAAAGATCTGCTGGCGCTGAAAGAGCAGCTTCGTGAACAGGTACAACAAACACTGTCGCAGGTTGCAGATGACGATATTGAGCAGGAAGGCTTAACGCTGTGGAGCTTTGGCCCGCTGCCGCAGCTATACAGCCAGAAACGCGGCGGATTTGAGGTTAAAGCCTATCCCGCATTGGTTGATCAGAAAGACTCGGTGGCAATCCAATTATTCGATTCACCCGTCGCACAACAGGCTGCTATGTGGGCGGGACAACGGCGTTTAATCTTATTGAATGTGCCATCACCGATTAAATATTTGCAGGAAAAATTGCCGAATAAAGCCAAATTGGGCCTCTACTTCACGCCGTTTGGGAAAGTTGCCGAGCTGATTGATGATTGCATCGCCTGTGGCTGTGATCAATTAATGCTGCAGCATGGTGGTTTGTCATGGGATAACGGCGCGTTCCAGCAACAAAAAGAAGTCATTCGGGGCGAACTGAATGAGGCGGTGGTAAAAATCGCCGCACAAGTGGAGCAGATCTTGACTGCCGCGCACGGCATCCGGAAGTTATTTAAAGGCAAGATGACGCTGGAACTCGCATTTGCACATTCCGACATTCAAGCGCAGTTGGAACGGTTAATTCATAAAGGTTTTGTTACTGCGACCGGCGCCGCCCGCTTGCCGGATCTATTGCGATATATGAAAGGTATCGAACGACGCATGGAGAAAATCCCGGTCGATGCTAACCGAGATCGGATGTACATGTTGAAAGTTCAACATGTCGAGCAGGCCTATCAGCAATTAGTCGGTAAATTAGGGAAAGGTCAGCCGATCCCGGATGAAGTTCGTAATGTGCGTTGGATGATTGAGGAATTGCGTATTTCTTATTTTGCTCAGGTGCTGGGAACACCCTATCCGGTTTCTGACAAACGCGTACTGCAGGTCATCGAGGCCATTAAAATCTAGCCATTTTGGATGAATCAATAAAAAGGCCACCGTTCTTCGGTGGCCTTTTACTATCTGAGTCTTATTTATTTTTTCTGCGGTAATTCCATACTGCCTTTAACAGCCAAACCGTCTTTTTCAAAATCCATGCTGGTCAGCAGACGCACACCACGCATTTCATCCAACATCGTTACAACTTGCTTCATTTCTTTCTGCTCGTTGGTTTCTGTTGCTGCTGCTGCTGAAGTGGCTGGTGCAGCTGATGTTACTTCTGCTCCTGAAGCGGTGGCCAAGGCATCTGTTGCATTTGCTTTGTTAGCCTGTTCAAGTTGGTTACGGCCAAATTGTGCCATGTCAGCCAGTAAACCGTAATCCAGACCTAACTGATAAAAACCGTTAGCGGTCAGTGGTTGTTTCGCCAATGATGCAGCAAATTTCGCGCCTTGATCACCAGTAAACACGGTAATGTGCTGGCCATATAAACCGAGTTTAATTTTACCTGGTAACTGCATAATTGGTGGTACAGGCAAATCAACTGATTGACCATCGGCAGGTAATTTAACCTGTGCGGCCAGTTCAGGAGAGGCCATACTGAGCATTCCCCACAATTGTTGCGGTTGTTTACTGGAAACAGAAGCAACAAAAGAGAGTTTTTCTACTGCTGGCATTTTGGTCGCATTGTTTTTGAGTTTCAGTTCTTGCAGGTCGAGGCTGGCACCTTGTAACCCTTGTACCATTGCCGAGCCCATTGCCAGCATGGAAGGATTCGTCATCTTCAGGCTGTTTTGAATATCTTTCAATGAAGTGCAGGTAAATTGAGCCTGAGTTGCCCGATTCCACAGCTCGGTAGTAACAGGTGCCAATTCATCAACATTCAGGCCAATGGCAGCTTTGAAGAGCGATTTATCTTCTTTGCCATAGTCTGGAATAAAGCCACGCAGTTTCTGCAGCGATGCCATTGTGGCAGCATCTTTAGACTCAATTTTAAATGTACTGTCAAAACGGATTGGATCACCTTTGGTGTCTAAATTGGTATAGCCAAATATTTCGCGTGGCCACAGGCTGGCAATGCTTTCGATGTCTTTCTGACATTCTGGTGTGCGATATTCCGCCAGACTCTTGTTACTTTCGCCTTCACTGATTTTATCCAGCAGTTTAGCCAATGGGCTGTCTGCGCGGGTGAGGGTTTTGATCAGTAACTCATTGTTAATGAAGCCGAGTGAATTTTTACGGAAACCGTAGCTTTGAACCAATTGCTCAAGTGTTGCCGCTTGTTTCAGTGATTTAGCTGGTTTGGTGATACCAAACGCGATAGCCAGATCATCGGCAGGAACCATGTCGCCCAGATCCAGTGTCAGAATGGCGAAACCATCTTTTTTACCAATGGCAAAAGCAACAGGGTGTTTATCTTTATTAAAGAAATAACGTTTATAACTGAATTCTTTTAATTTTGCGGTATCTGCTTTTGCTTTTGTGCGTGTTTCTGCGGCGGCAATTAATTTGTCGAAATTGGCTTCATTTTCTAATTTAAAACGTAATACCGGTAATGCACCGACGGTATAAAAAGCAGCATCTAATTTATCGGAAAAACCTAAATCCTGAGGATTAATTGTTCCTTTAGTGAGCATGGTCACATATTCAGCATAAAGGCCAAATAATACGCGTAAACCATCATTCCATTCGTCAGGTTTGGCATCGATTTCTTTTTGCAGGCGCTCTATTTCCTGAACAGAAGTTGAGGTACCACCAGTAAATAGTTGAGAAAAACGAGCTTGTAGGGGAGAGATTGTCTCTTTCCATGAGGCAGGCTCCAGATCGCCCATAAACACTAGGGTGTCAGCGGGTACATAGTTCAATGTGCCTGCTGTGTTGCCTGCATTCTGTTGTTGAATTGCGTAGTATGCGCCAGCGCCAAGAGCGGCAGCAATTGCTGCATACAAAATCCCGTTTTTCATGATTGTTATCCTTGGTGGTGTATCTCAATTAAATACTAACCAATTGTAAAAGAAATATTATTTTTTTCACTAATGTTTTTAATTGACTTCACCATGAAATGCTTTAGATTACAGTTAACTGATTGAGCGCCTGCGCTTACTTGGCAAATGTTTTCTTTCCCATAAAGAAAGTCGATATTGTCTTATTAAGTAAACCTCTTTCAGCGTTAACGGCCGAGAGGCTCAAGTATTTTGTGTTAGGAAATGTGTTATGTCTGTACGTACTGGCAAAGTAAAATGGTTCAACGAAGCTAAAGGTTTTGGTTTTATTCAGCAGGATGAAGGTCCGGATGTATTTGTTCACTTCCGTGCTATCAACTCTACCGGTTTCAAAACCCTGGCTGAAGGCCAACGTGTTCAGTTCACTGTGACTCAAGGCCAGAAAGGTCCACAGGCTGAAAACGTAACTATCCTGTAATTAATTACAGTGACAGATAAAAAAGCGCCGAGTGGCGCTTTTTTTTTGTCTTCGATTTAACAACCACGTAACATCACAGCGACAACCAACATAGCTATTTTACGGCTAATTGTTGTAGCTGATACAGCGTCGCATAGTGTTTATTGGCGGCCAGTAAACCGCTGTGATTTCCTCGCTCAATAATCTTGCCATGCTGTAGCACCAATATCTCATCAGCATCGACAATCGTAGATAAGCGGTGGGCTACAATGAGCCAGGCGTGTTGATGCCGAATAGAGGCAATCGCTTGTTGTAGATGATGTTCTGTCTGCGAGTCCACATTAGCCGTTGCTTCATCCAAGATCAGAATAGGGGGGGCGGGTGACCAATGCACGAGCAAAAGAAAGTAGCTGACGTTGGCCCGCAGAGAGATTTTTACCCCCTTCCTGTAACTGCATTGATACCGTTTCATTGTGGTTAATACTTTCAAACCACTGCACATGATTTAATACCTGTGTGATGTCGTCATCGCTGATATTCGGGCGTCCAAAACGGATATTATCAGCCACGGAGCCGGCAAAAATAAACGGGTCTTGCTGAATAACACCAAGCTGTGAACGTAAGCTGTTGATGTTCCATTCTTCAATCGGGTGTTGCTCTATAATGATGTTGCCCGATGTTGGCTGATACATACCGCTCAGCAGGTGCAAAATAGTCGATTTGCCACTGCCGGTGTGGCCTACCAGCGCCATCATTTTCCCTTTATGCAGTTCCAGATTGATATCCTGCAATATCAGCTCACCATCTGGTTGATAGCGAAAGTTGACGTGCTGAAAACAGATGTTGCCCCCGACCGGCTGTTGGTATGTGCCGACGGGCTCCTTAGGTTCATCCAATAAAGCGAAGATTCGCTCACCAGCAATCAGGGATTGTTGGATCTGCGTGAGCTGGTTGGTGAGATCATTTAATGGCTCGATCATTCGCCCCATATAGCTCACAAACGCATAGATAACGCCCACAGCGATTTGTGAAGTCCCCTGTATTGCAAACCAGCTGAGCAATGTACCGATAGTAAAGATATACAGCAGGTCGATCATCGGGCGCAGCAGCAGTCCGTTTAATTGCAGTACCTTTTTTCTGGCCTGTAATTGTTGCTGATTCGTTGCTGCAAATTTATCGGCAAAATGTTTTTCTTGCACCAGCGATTGAATGATAGGAATGCCTTGCAGCGTTTCACTGAGCTGGTGGTTGAGATCAGACGTGAGTTGCCGAGCTTGCCGCGACCAGGGCATAGAACAGCGTTGGTAGATCTGCATCACTGTGATCGCCATGACGATCATGATAGAGATCAGGCAAGCCAGCTGCCAGTTCAGCCAGAACATGCCGCCTAAAATACCAGTCAACAACACGACTTTATGAATGGATTGGCCGATCACCTGAATATAAAGCTGTAGCAGCGTTTCGGTATCGTTACTGATGGTTGATATCAGATGGCCGGTTTGGTGGTTATCCAGATAGCGGGCTGGTAACCGTAGTGCCGCGGAGAACGCTTCTTGTCGCAGCCCTTTGACAATGTATTGCGCCACTCGGCTAAACAATAACGCTTGTTTATAACTGCTGAATGCAGCGAGCCCTTGCAGTGACAAATAGGTAATGATGAACAGGCCAATTTCACGGGCGATCCAATGCCCAGTCGCTAGTGAGGTATCGATAAAATATTTAATCAGCAATGGGCCACTCACTTCAGCTAAGGAAGATGAGAATAAAAACCCTAACCCGATGCAGATCAAGCGTAAATGAGGTTGGCAGTATTTCAAAAGACGCAACAAGGTATTACTCATTTTCGTCCTCTGTCAGTGCTTGTTCCAATTGCTGATACCGCCAGGTTTTTGCATACCAGCCATTTTGTTCTAACAATGTTTGATGACTACCTAATTCACGTTGTTCGCCTTGTTCCAGCACCAGAATCTGAGCTGCATGTTCTAACCCTTGCAAACGGTGTGTCACCATCAGCAATGTCATGTTATGGCTGCCAGATTGCAGGTTATGCAAAATGCGGGATGCAGTTTTTGCATCCACGGCAGAAAGTGCATCGTCCAATAACAAATAAGGGCGTTGGGTTAACCAGGCTCGGGCTAATGCCAGTCGCTGTTTCTGACCGCCAGAAAGGGTGATGCCTCGTTCACCAACGGGAGTTTGGTAACCTTGTGGTAAGCCCTGAATATCGGAATCTAATTCAGCCAGTTTGGCTGCTGTAATCACTTGTTCTAATGTTGCATCGGGGCGACCTAATGCAATGTTGTCGGCCACGGACAGCGAGAACAAATAAGGTTCCTGAGGTACATAGGCAAATTGCTGGCGTAGATCAGCGAGCGACCATTCAGGTAATGGCTTTTGCTGTAAAGAGATATGGCCCTGCATTGGATCGGCAAATCGTTGTATCAGTTTCAGCAGTGTACTTTTCCCCGCACCCGTCGGCCCGACGATGCCCACTAACTCACCGGGTTGGATCCGCAGATTGATCTGTTGTAACAGTGCAATGCCAGTGTCATTTTCAAAGCGTTCCAGCTGAATATTGATATCACCGGGCAAGGTGGGTTTCGCCGCTATTCCTGATGTGAGTTGTGCTTTTGTATTCAGCACAGTCTGAATGCGCTGATAGGCTGCATTGCCTCGTTCCAGAATATTAAACAGCCAGGCAATAGCGAACATAGGCCAGATCAATTGGCCTAAATAGAGGCTAAAACTGGTCAGTTGACCAATGGTTAACTGGTGTTGCCACACTAGCCAGCTGCCGCCGGAGATAGCCAGCAAATAAGCGCTGCCAATGCACAGATAAATAACCGGCTCGAATTTTGCGTCCACTCTGGCAACTTGCAGGTTGGCCTGATTGGCTTGTTCGGCTTCCTGTTGCATTTGTTGTTCAGCATATTGCTCGGCTGCAAACAGCCGCAGAGTACGTAAACCGCTCATATTTTCATGGGCGATGTTATTTACATCACCAAAAGCAGCTTGTGCTTTACCAAAAGCATGGTGAATTTCGCGCCCAATACGGGCAACCAGAAAAGCCATGATAGGTAAGGGCAATAACGAGATTATGGTTAGCGGCAGGGAGTATTGGGTGATCATGATCCCCAGTACCAGACATCCCATAAATACCGAATCAACTAACGTCAGAATGCCTTCACCGGCAGTCATTTCTACAGCCTGAATGTCGTTACTGACATGTGCCATTAGCTCGCCAGTACGGTGTGTCTGGTAGAAATGCTGATCCATTGCCAGATAATGCTGATATAGCCGTTGGCGTAACAAATAGCCCAGCTTGTAGGCTGCGCCATATAAAGCGACACGCCAGACATAACGCAAAATATAAACCAGCAGGCCGATAGCAAGTAATGTCAGCAACTGTGGTTGGAATTGTGGCCAGATTGAAACATCGGTCGGTGCATGCACGACGGTATCAATCATCCCGCCTATTAATGCCGGGACTTTAGTTTGCACAACGGCAATCAGACAGAGAATGGTGACCGTCAGCAAATATCGCTGCCAGTTAGCACGGAAAAACCATCCTAGTTGCCAGATCAAACTCATCGTTGTTTTTTCGATAGCAGCATATCACAACGTTTGGGCAATACAGGCATCGGATTAGGTACCGGTTTGCTACTGACTACCGCGGGTTTGTTGAGCCATGATTGTAATTCTTCCCCACAACCGTCACCGGCTGGTGATGGTTTCTGCGGTTCACAGTCTTTACTGCCAACCGGGCAATGTAAACGCACATGGAAATGAGCACTGTGACCAAACCAGGGGCGTAATTTGCCGAGCCAAGCATGGTCAGTGTCGTGAAATTGCTCACACATGGCTTCTTTGATCGGTGGATTGACGAAAATTCGCTCCACGCGTGGATCTTGTGCTGCGAGTTTAAGTAAGGTGATTTGCTGTGAACTGAAGTTTTTGTTCACTTTATTCTTACTAAAATCGACCATCTCCAGCGGCTGGATATTGTTCCGCTCTGAAGTACTCAGTTTTTTAGTCGCAAAGCGGAACCAGAAATCAGTGTCCAGCCCACTTTGATGGCTGCGATGCCCACTATTGAACGGGCCGCCTTTGGCCATAGCCATATCGCCGACCAGAATATCAGGTAGCCCCATTTTGCGAGCCTGACGAGCCAGATCGAGCACGTATTGCCGCATGATCGGATGACCATAATAACGTTTTTGTTTGGGGCGAAGAATTTGATATCCCGTACCATATTCAGGTACTGCAACAGCACCTTGCAGACAACCGACGGCATAACCACCGATTGCTTCTGCTGTACCACTACTTGGTGTGCTTTGAAGGGCCCATGGATTACTCATGGCAGCAACTAATATCCATTGATACATGACAGCTGAGAATTCCTGCAATAGTTAAGCGGTACAATTAATCTTTAAGCGGTTTGCCAGACCATATTACCAGCTAATGTCGGGCTCTGATCATACTGAGCCAGTGCTTGCCACAAGGGTAACAGGCTTTGCTCCATCGCCAAAGCTCGCTGCAATGGGAATAGACCAAGTTCTATTGCCTGCTGATCGCTGATGTCCCCTTTTTGATGCGCAATCAGTGCGTTAGCTACGCGATGGTTAGCTCGGATCCAGATTGCATCTTCCGCTGCTTCGCCAGTATTTTGTGCAACGTCATCGATCATGAGTGGTTCCATCCACCATTGGCGATCAGGGCGGAAACCGCCACGTAGCTGGTAAGCATTTTTACTGCCAATCAGCGTGATATCGAAATGCAAACCCGGTTTTGGCCACGGACATAACAACAGATCAACCAGTGCATGCTGGCATTGCATTTGGGCGGAAATATTACAGCCAGATCCTTGGCGGGCGTCAAGAAACTGCATTTCGCCAAATAAATGTGTCAGCAGCGAGAAAGGGTGGATCATATCTTCCATAAACCATTCCACCGGTGTTTTCGGATAGGGTAGGTTAACGCCGGCAACAACAGTAATACGTAATAGTTCGCCAAAGTCACCACTGTTGATCAGTTGCTGTAGTTGTTTGGCGGAATCAAGAAAAGGAAACGGGAAACTGACATAACTACGTTTGGCGTTGAGTGCTAAAAACTGAGCTTGATTATCCGGTGTCAGACCAAGCGGTTTTTCACACAAAATTATTTTGTCTTGTAATGCTGCCAGATAATTCAGATGGCTGGCTGTTGGCGTGGCAATAGCGACTACATCGCAATCCTGAAACACAGATAAATCTGCGCCATGAGTGGGAATGCCTTCTTCCATGGCAATTTTTGCAACTATGTCAGCATCGTGTGCCATCATTGCGATGACGTCACAGCCTGCTTTTCGTAGCCCCTGAACGTGAACTCGTCCCCAATTTGTTCCTATCACTCCAGCTTTCATCGGTATTCCTCCAATAAGATCTGAGAAATAGTTTACGCTTATCGGGAGGGATTCATTTGTAAAAATATTCAGTTAATGAATATGTATTTATTTTGTTGTTTTATCTGAGCTGTCGCGTTTTAATTTAATGAATTAAAAGTAAATCACGGAGATGGATATGTTTAAGGAATTTAAAGAGTTTGCCATGCGTGGCAATGTGGTTGATATGGCAGTCGGTATTGTGATTGGTGCAGCCTTCAGTGCGATTGTGAAAAGCATGGTTGATGACGTGTTGATGCCACCGATTGGTTTATTGCTCGGCGGCGTGGATTTTTCCGACTTTTTTGTGGTGTTAAAAGAAGGTGCTAAAGCCGCAGCGCCTTACCACAATCTGGCTGATGCAAAAGCAGCAGGGGCCGTAACACTGAATTTTGGCTTGTTTGTGAATGCCGTTATTAGCTTTACTATCGTCGCTTTTGCTTTGTTTATGCTGGTAAAGGGTATGAATCGTTTGCGTGCTAATGAAGCACCTAAACCCGTTACAACTAAAAAATGCCCGCATTGCTGTTCCGATATCGCGTTAGAAGCGACACGTTGCCCGCATTGTACTTCTCAGTTGTAATTGGATAAAACCGACTCAGCGACGTAATTTATTGAGTAAACGAATGATGTCGTTGAGTAACCGATAGCGCTGCAATTCAGCCTGCCCATAGCGAGTCGAGAGGGTAGATGGATTGTTGCGCTGTTTCAGATAACGGTTTAACTGTAGACGGTTAAAGCCGCCGACTTTAAATATCAGCGGTAAAAGTTGCTGGATATTTTCTTCATCTAACCCCATAGCTTCGCTGTATTTTTCATCATCGGGCAGACTGATTTTCACGCTGACCTGTTTTATCTTTTGCTGTTCTTGCAGATATTCCAGCCATTGTTCGACATACATCGGCTTGGTGCCAGCCAGCAGATTGAAAAAACCACCGCTATCACTACGACACCCGCTGAGTAACAGACAAGCTAATTGATCATCATTACATGAAAAGGAGACTTCTCCCTGAATAGACCAATCCACCGCTAGCACTGCTATATCAGCTTGTTCACCCTTAAAACCTTCGCAATGAAAACGAAACAAAACAGCACTCCAATAATCAGTCAGCCGTTTAGTTTAACATTATCTCTCTGTTGTTAATAATTTATAGTGTAGATGTTAATTCGTCGCATTATCGATAAGGGCAAGTGCATCTTGTACTACAGCGGTATTGTCTGGCCGGACTAAACGGGCGATCTCTTTCCCATTATTGAGAAATATCAATGTCGGCCACAGTTTAACTTTGAAGGCCCGACCCAACGGTTTGCCGCGGCCATCCGCAATTTTGATGTGTGGCATTTGCGCATGCTCAGCTATTGCTGCGGATATAAATGGCAAAGATGCTTGGCAAAAGCCACACCATTCATTACCAAAATCCAGTACAACCGGGCCGGAAAATGCTTCCACTTCACTGAGGGATGGTTCGGCTTCCTGATAGGTATTTGTGCTCATGATATGGCTCCAATTCGGCTGATTAGCGAAAAATAACTCCCTATATGCCTAAACAATAGCAGCGTTTAAAGTATTGCTGCCAGTAATCTCATTACGACATAATGAAAAGTAGCTCCTGTTGGTTTTAGACCGATTTTTAATAGGAATCATGATGATAAGACATCTGTTATTGCTGCAATTTACACCAGAAACAACCGAGCAGGATATTACTGAGATCTTGGCGTTATTTGTTGCCGCTAAAGACAAAATTGATGGGATAGTTGCAGTCACAGCGGGTGCGAATGTAAGTCCGGAAGGAAAAAATAAACATTTTACTCACTGCATTGCGATGGATTTTATTGATGCTGCGGCTCGGGATAACTACTTGCCACATCCCGAACATCTGAAAATGAAGCCAAGGTTCAGGCCGCATGTTGCGGATATTCTGGTATTTGATTATTCATGCTAAAGCGGCAAAACGAGTCGATCGATTTCGATTGATGAGAAAATGAACCTATCTGGCTGTAACGTGCGTTTGCGTGAATTAAGCCGTGTTACAATCATTCGTTATTTATTGGTTAAGGAAGAAGCGTTATGTCATTACCAGCTGTATCAGACTCTGCTCGTCTTGCACTTTATATGCGCCCATCTTGCCCTTACTGTGTTCGGGTTACTGATTTTTGTCAGACAGCAGATATCAAACTTGAGAATCGTAATATTTCGGAAGGTGCTCATCTGGAAGCCTTAATGGTGGGTGGCGGTAAACGTCAGGTACCATGCTTGCGTATTGAAGGGGATGACGGCCAAAGCTATTGGTTGTATGAATCCATGGATATTATTGCTTATCTGAAACAGCAGTTTTCAAATTAGCTGACCAAGGCCTCATTACGAGGCCTTATGTTGGATCTTGCTTATCTGCATTGAGTTTTGTCAGTTCATCGCGGAGTGTTTGTAATTCCCGACGATAGGCTTCGGCATCACCATAATCCACAAAACCGCTGTAATAAGAATGGCTCTGTAGTGTGCGGCGAGCATGCTTGATCGGGCACCAATATTGTTCTGTGCGTGCTGCAATTTCTTTCAGATATGATGCTAAACCATTGCCATAAGAGCAGTAGGCACAATTGATTTTTTCGACCAGATTCAGGTAAGCCAAGTGTGTACGATCGAAGATCATATAATCGCTTCGTCGAACCCGTGGGATCCGATATAGCGGGAAACAGATCACTTGATAGACGGTTACAAACAGATCCAGAAGAAGTAACGGAAAAATCATCGAGTAAATAAAAGGCGCAGATAACAAATGGCGTATTTGGGCATGTAAAACATATTTCACCAGCCCCATCTTAAAACGGCGTTGTTGCGCCTTTACTTCTTGTTCAAATCGAACGCGTTTATTGGCAAAGTCAGCATGCAGTTCGGTTCGACGCCGCTGTACTTCTTGATCAATCTGATCTTCAAGCTGGCGGATGCGTTCAAGTAATTCTCTAATTTTGGGGTTCATAAAATCCTTTTACTGCATGAGTTATTCTTGTCAGACAAGAAAATGGATTTATATATTTACAGTAGCAGTAAAACGACAGCGCAGTTGGAAACATTATTTTTTGATGCTGAAAATCAAGCATTTGACTGCAATTCGGTAACAGAACGATGATTAAGTGGCATACTTAACACAATGTCATCGATTTTCGGCATCTCATTCTCTTACTTCGAGTTCTATATCATGACCAACAGTTTTTTGGCTATTGCCGCATTGATTGTTGCCAGTGCTTTTTTTTCCGTTTCAGAAATAGCGCTTGCTGCCTCACGTAAACTGAAATTACAGCAACTGGCTGAGGCTGGCAGTGAGCAAGCCTCTAAGGTGATTGCGCTGCAGGAACAGCCGGGGCATTTTTTTACCGTTGTTCAAATCGGGTTGAATGCAGTCGCGATCTTAGGCGGTATTATTGGTGAATCGGCTTTAACGCCATCGGTGTCGCAGATCCTGATTTATTGGGTTGAGCCGCCGCTGTTAAATAGCATCAGTTTTGCGATTTCGTTTGTGGTGGTGACGTCAGTGTTTATCTTATTTGCTGATTTGATCCCGAAACGATTAGCGATGATGTCTCCAGAGCGTATTGCAACCCACATTGTTACTCCGATGTTGTTTTGTGTGGCGGTGTTTAAACCATTGGTATGGATATTCAATGGGTTAGCAAATGTTTTGTTCCGTTTATTTAATCTGCCGACCACGCATAAAGAAGTGATTACGCCTGATGATATCTACGCGATGATGACTGCAGGTGCGCAGGCAGGGGTATTGCGTGAACAGGAACATCATTTGATTGAAAACGTGTTTGAGTTGGACTCTAAAACGGTTCCTTCAATCATGACTTCCCGTGACGGCATCATCTATTTCGAGCGCCGGGAAACTGAAGAGCAAATCAAACAAATCATTGCGGAACATCCACACTCCAAGTTTCTGGTGTGTGATGGCAACATTGATACCGTGCTGGGTTATGTTGATTCCAAAGATATTTTGCTGCGGGTGTTGAATAAACAGCCGATTGTGCTGACCGATGATAAGTTGATCCAAACACCGTTGATCATTCCTGACACCCTGACACTAACGGAAGCGCTGGAAGGCTTTAAAGGTTCGCGTGAAGATTTTGCCGTTATTCTGAACGAATATGCGCTGGTGGTCGGTATTCTCACGTTGAATGACATCATGAACACCTTGATGGGCGATTTGGTGAACCAACATCAGGAAGAACAAATCGTGCAGCGTGATGATAATTCATGGCTGATCGACGGTATCGCACCAATCGATGATGTCATGCACGTACTGAGTATTGAAGAGTTTCCCGAGTATGAAAACTACGAGACGATCGCCGGATTTATGATGTTTATGCTGCGTAAAATTCCGAAACGTACCGACTATGTCATTCATTCCGGTTATAAATTTGAAGTAGTTGATATTGATAGTTACAAAATCGATCAGTTACTGGTAACGCGGGTGGCTACGCCAGATACAAACAGTGTGATTGCATCTGGCAATAGCGATAAAAAATCAGTTTAAAGATCAAACGGTGGGAGTTGGCTGAATATCTTTTGCAGGCCTTCACCCCAAGCCTGACGTAAAGCCAGAAAGTGAGGGTGTTTTTCGGTAATGCGATATTGTTGAGCTGCACTGAACGAATCTTTCGGATAAATCAGCGCATCCAGCGGCAAGCCAACCGACAGATTGCTACGCAGTGTTGAGTCGATGGAGATCAACGCACACTGCATAGCAGTTTCCAGCGAAGTGTTAAAATTCAGCACCCGATCGATGATCGGTTTGCCATATTTACTCTCACCAATCTGGAAATAGGGAGTATCTTCGGTTGCTTCGATGAAGTTGCCTTCAGGGTAGATGTGATATAACCGATGCATGTCGCCTTTAATTTGGCCACCCAACAGAATATTACAGCCGAAGTTGATATGGCCTTGTTGTTGTCCGCCGTCACGCTGGATCACTTCCCGAATGACATTGCCAATTAATGCGGCAGCGTCATATAACGAACTCACGTTCATCAGGTTCGGGCAATCTTGATTGATCCGTTGGCGTAATAAGCTCAGCACACTTTGTGTTGTTGCCAGGTTACCGGCACTTTGCAGCACCAATACACGATCATCTTTTTCAAAAACGTGTAATTTTTTGAAGATGGCAATATGGTCAACGCCCGCATTTGTGCGTGAATCTGACGCAAAAACCACACCCTCAGCAAGACGCATGGCAACACAATAAGTCATTTCGCTTCCCTTAATACTTCAATCATCAGCGTGACAGCTTTCTATCATTGTTGCTGTTGCACGTCGAGTAAATTTACCGCCGCTTTTGCCTGCATGGCTTCACTACCGCCCCCAAAACGTACACCGCGGACTGGGCAGGCATCCAGATAATCCATCCCGACTGCCAATTTCAAATGCTGGTTAGGTGAGCAGGTATTATTGGTGATATCGAAGGTATTCCAACGATCGTTCAGCCACACTTCAGCCCAGGCATGCATAGCGACATGCGCACTGTCAGGTGTGTAAAGATAACCGCTGACATAACGGGCAGGAATGCCAACGCTGCGGCAACAAGCCAGAAATACATGTGTGTGATCCTGACACACGCCATTTCTGGCGGCTAATGCTTCATCGGCAGAAAATGAAACATCGGTGGCACCGGGGGTATAAGGCATTTTTTCCAGAATGGCTTGCATCAGCGACTGCAAACCAACGAGTGGCTGGCTGTCATCGTGATGTTGTTGTGCTAATAAACGTATTGGTGCAGTCGCATGTGTCAACGATGAACTACGCAGATACGTCAGTGGCGAAATGAGCTCTATGGCATCATCTGATTCGTCTTCCAGAATTTCGACTTCACCGTGCGCATGGATCTGAATGGTTTCATGCGGGGTGTCGAGGCTCAATACATGCAATATGTTACCGTAACCATCTGTCGTAATGGTGGCTTGTTCAGGCAGATCTAATTGCCAGCTAACAATGCGTTGGCGTTGCGAGGTTTGTGGCGTCAGGCGCAGATATTGAGTGCTGTGACGTACCATCTCGGCATAATGATATTGAGTATGATGATCGATGGTTAATTTCATAAGGCCTCCAGATAGGCTCTGTGGATGCTTTGTCCAATGGCACCGATGTCATTCAGGAATCGGGTCAGATATTGATGAACACCTTCCGCGAAGACTTCTTCAATTTTGCCAAACCGTAGGTTTGCGTTGAGCACCGTGGTCAGACGACGTGGTTCATGGCCGGCATTACCTTCAATAAGCGCCAATAATTGCTCAACTTCTTCAAGGCTGGCGCGCAGCGAGCGTGGTACTTCATTGCGTAAGATCAGCAGCTCTGCGACCGATTGGCGTGATAAACCTTTATACAACGTCTGATGTGATTCATACGCGCCGACG
This sequence comes from uncultured Tolumonas sp., assembly GCF_963556105.2. Classification (NCBI taxonomy): domain Bacteria; kingdom Pseudomonadati; phylum Pseudomonadota; class Gammaproteobacteria; order Aeromonadales; family Aeromonadaceae; genus Tolumonas; species uncultured Tolumonas sp. Next base: position 59,317 of record NZ_OY829947.1, on the reverse strand, counting down.
GAGCGCAGTAACGCGTTCCAGCGGTAAAACTCGCGCACGCTATCTTCGTCTTCCTGGATGACCTGATATTTCACATCCAGAATACGGGCGGTATTGTCCGCTCGTTCAATGAATGTGCCGAGGCGGATAAACCACAGTACATCACCGCGCATGATTGTGCCGAACGTGGCACCACGGAACAGGTGCGAGCGCTCTTTTACCCAATCAAGGAAGGCCTGTGCGCTGGTATGACTAATGCCTTTTTTGCGTAAGGCTTTAATTTCCAGCCAGGTCGCGTTGATGCTTTCCCATACTTCAGATGGGATTTTGCCGCGCACGGAATGTGCGTTATCTCGGGCCATGCGAATGCAACTAAAGATGCTGCTTGGGTTCTCTTCATCCAGCCCAAAAAACGCCAGCAAATTATCCATGCTGACATTTTTGTAGCGCGCCATGAACGGTTCATGGGTGCCGGTAATGGTGAGGGGCGCAATCAATTCACTGTTGTCGGCATCAATCAACGGCATCAGCGACATGGTTTGCGTAACATCCAGCATACGCGCGGTGTTTTCGGCACGTTCCAGAAAACGGGCCATCCAATAAAGTTCACTTGCGGTACGACTTAACATAAGTTGTCCTCCATAACCCAGGTATCTTTTGTGCCACCACCCTGAGAGGAGTTCACAACCAGCGAGCCTTCGGTCAACGCAACGCGCGTTAAACCACCAGGGACCAGCCGGATTTCTTTACCACTTAAGACAAATGGGCGTAAATCAATGTGACGCGGCGCCACCCCAGACTCAACAAACGTCGGGCAGGTAGAAAGCGAAAGGGTCGGTTGCGCAATATAGTTATCGGGGCGCGCTTTCAATAATTCGCGGAATTTGGCAATTTCTGCTTTGCTGGCGCATGGGCCGATCAACATGCCATAACCACCGGCACCATGAACCTCTTTCACCACCAGTTCATCTAAATGCTCCAGCACATAACGCAGATCGTCTTGCTCACGGCATTGCCAAGTCGGTACGTTGTGTAAGATCGGCTCTTCATCCAGATAGAATTTGATCATGTTCGGCACATACGGGTAGATCGATTTATCGTCGGCGACACCGGTACCAATCGCATTGGCTAGCACCACGCCACCAGAGCGATAAGCGGAGAGTAAACCTGGTACTCCGATCAGTGAAGTCGGGTTAAACGCTAGCGGATCGAGGTACGCATCATCGATGCGACGATAAATGACATCCACACGTTGTGGGCCAGTGGTGGTGCGCATAAACACTTTGCCATCACGCACCATCAGATCGGCGCTTTCAACCAGTTCGACACCCATCTGTTGTGCTAAGAAGCTGTGTTCAAAATAAGCGCTATTGAAGCGACCCGGCGTCATGACCACCACGTTAGGGTTATCGACGGGGCTGCTTTCGCGTAATGTTTGCAGCAGTAACGCTGGGTAACGTTCTACCGGTGCAATCCGTTGCTGGCGGAACAATTCAGGAAATAACCGCATCATCATCTTGCGGTTTTCCAGCATGTAAGAGACGCCAGAAGGCGTACGCAGATTATCTTCCAGCACGTAATAACTGCCATCATGGTTGCGGATCATGTCTACACCCGTGATGTGCGCATAGGTGTTGCGGTGCAGATCTACGCCTTGCATGCAGGGCTGGTATTGCGCGTTAGCCAGCACTTGTGCCGCAGGAATAACGCCGGCTTTCAAGATGTGCTGTTTCGTGATAGATGTCATGTAAGAATGCATTAAGCGCGGTAACGCGTTGGCGAATGCCTTTATCAAGCTGTTGCCATTCGCTGGCAGGAATGATGCGTGGGATATTATCGAAAGGGATAAGTCGTTCTGCGCCGTCTTCTTCACCGTAAACGTTGAACGTGATGCCAACTCGGTGGAACAGCAGATTTGCTTCTTCTTGTTTCTGTTTAATCGTTTTTTCGTCAGTTCGGGTCAGCCATTGCCAGTAGGTATCGTAATGGCTTCGGCATTGTCCGTCAGGTTGTAACATTTCATCGTATAACCCGGGACCCGGTAGGTGGACTTTCAGCATAACTGTCTCCTCGGGACTTCCTTGTTATATAACTAACGCAAGGGTCATGCCAGAGCAGCTTGAATCTCAATTTTAAGGTTAATATCGGCTACATCGTTATAAATCATTAAGATATATGCCTCTTCTGCCTGTGCGTACGAAAGCTTGCACGATAATGGGGCTTGCTAAAGACAGGGATTGCCCATTATTGGTGGTTGGTAGGGGGAACTGTTGGCGGCGGAAAATAATTTGATGCGGGAGGTGATTCGAATGCACCAATTAAGGTGTTTTCGCTGATATAAATAGGGAGCTTACGCTCCCCATGATTCAATCGACTTACTCAGCAATCAGTTGATACTGTTCGCGCAGAATATCGATGATTTCCTGTTTCGGATTTTCGCTTAAATGCAGCTTCTGACCGATGATCTTTTCCGCAATACCGACATAAGTGCGGGAAATATCCATCATAACGGCTTCCGGCAACTTGTTGTCGCGGGCCAGTGCGGCACGTTCCGGCATACGGTCTTTATTGAGCAGAATATCCGGATCTGGGAAGTGGTTCAGCAACCATTGGCGGAAACCTTCTTTCGATTGCTCAATGATCTTACCTTCGCGATAAGCGGCACCATCCCAAATACGGGAACTATCTGGGGTACCAACTTCGTCCATGTAGATCAGCTTGTCGTTGCCGGCGGCATCTTTGACGTAACCAAATTCAAATTTGGTATCAACAAAGACTTCATCCAGCGCGGCTAAGGCATCGCTGATCACATTGAAGCCTTCTTTCAGTAATTTTTCATACTGATCGATATCGGCAATGCTCAAGAAATTGAAGGCTTTATAATGACGTTCCAGATCGGCACGGGAAACGTTAACGTCATCTGCTTCTGGTACACCTTCCAGGCCCCGCAGAATGCCTTTAGTGGACGGGGTGATCAGTGTTTCCGGCAGTTTTTGCTCTTTTTGCAGCCCTTCAGGCAGCGTAATACCACAGAATTCACGTTCGCCTTTGCTGTAAGCGCGCCACATCGAACCCGTGATGTATTGGCGAGCAATCGCTTCAACCATCACTGGACGTGCTTTTTGCACGATCCAAACAAAGGGATGCGGGATATCCAGAATATGGCTATCAGCCAGGCCTTGTTGTTTGAACAGCTTAAACCAGTGATTAGAAATAGCGTTAAGCGCAGCACCTTTACCAGGTACGCCGTTTAAGCCATCTTCACCTTGCCAAATGCAATCGAAAGCAGAGATACGATCACTGATCACCATAATGGCCAGCGGCGCATCGGCAGGCACATCGTAACCTTTTTCACGGATCAAACGGGCGCTGTCTTCAGCAGTCAACCAGTACACGCTGCGTACTTTACCGGAGTGGACTGGTTTATCAGTGCGAATTGGTAAATCGTCATTTACCGCAAGGACTTTATCTGCAAGGCTCATAGAGTTCCTTTCTATAGATATAGGCTGATGGGAAGGGCTGAATTGTAGCAGAATCACTTCGATGCAACACTATTCACAACGTTTTCCTTTCTTTTTGATAACAAAAAAGAGAGTTATTTGACGCTTTTGGCAGGAAAATAATCAAAATATCAGCGAGATATTTATCACAAACTGACTGTGTTCTCATTTTTTAATATCCTCAATAGCTACAGATGAATCAGTCGTAATATTATTGCGCAAAAGCATACTGCTGCATTGGTTCAGCTAACCTATTGATGTATTGAATATTAAGGGGATGTTTGTGAGTAGTACAAAGCAGTCATATGAAGCACTATTAGTGGAACGCGCCTGGGATAAAGATACACAAATCAGTTTTTTTCTTGAGTATATTGACGAATATAAACTTGCGGACCATTTCTTGTCTTATTTAGGCTTAAAACCAATTGCAACGCCCAGTGCCATTATTTCCTCTAAAGAGTATTCAACTGAACAACTCATTGAAATAATCGTTAAAAATGAACGTATTTCTGAAATTATCAAAGAAAATTCGTTAGTGACGAAAGATGAAAGCCCGTGGACGAAAGCAAATATCGCTAAATGTGTTAAAGAATCGCTTTCAGTGGCGTTAGAACCTGAAGACGAGCGGTTGGAAAAAGAATTAGTGACTTATTTTAATCTGCGTCATGCCTCGTTTATTCAACCGTCGCAAAAAAAGAAAACTGCGAAATCTCAGCCATTAGATGGTGATGCGTATTTTGACAGTATCTTCAGCCGCTATGCTAATTTCGGATAATTGACCGAAATATAATCGGCATGTTGGTGCTCTTTTTACCCGTTGATTCTGCTCTGAAAAATAGCAGGAATAGTGCATTCCTGCTTTAAACATCTCTTTCACCAAAAGCGTGCGCTCCGGCACCGGATTTGCATTTAACCTTTTTAGTCGTTCATTGAGACCAATGAAGGTGATTTTAATGCGCAAAAGAGGGGAGTAATGCACGTGAACGGAGCAAAACAGCAATACGACGAGCTGGTTTCAGCTCGTTTATGGGATAAAGAGACACAAATCAATTACTTCCTTGAATATGCGGAAGAATATAAGTTATCTGCACATTTTTTGTCTTACCTGGCACTAAAAGCTTCGGCAGTGTCTGAGCCGATTATCTCTTCAAATAATTATACGTCCGATCAACTCATTGAAATGCTGAGTCAAAGTGAACGTATTTCAAAGGTAATAAAAGAAAATGCGCTGGTAACTCAGGTTGTCGACCCGTGGTTGGCGCCGCGTATGATTGAATGTATTGCCAGCTGTATTTCTGTTGCTGTTGACCCCGACAATAAGCCATTGGTGCAGGAATTGTTAACGTATTTTAATGTGAAACATTCGTTTTTAATCAGATCAATGAACAAATCATCAAGTATTGAAGCGGATGTGGTTTCGGATAAATACCGGTTTGGTGCCAGAGGGTGATCTAATTTTGGTATGGCTGGTTATAAAAAAGCCCGGAGATATTACTGCCCGGGCTTTTTTATCATTATTTTCTAAGACCGGGTTAAACCAGCCGGATGCCGTCACTTTCAATGACGATCAGTCCTTGCTTAAACAGGCCACCAATGGCTTTCTTAAACGTGCCTTTACTCATGCTGAACTGAGAGTAAATCAACTCGGGTGAACTCTTGTCACCAACAGGCAAGAAACCACCTTGTTTTTGCAGACGCGCCAGTATTTTCTCACCGGCTTCATCTTTACGTGCTAGACCGGGTTTATTCAGCGTGACATCCAGCTTGCCATCTTCGTGAATTTTTTTGATATAGCCTTTGGTGCGCTGACCGATTTTAATGGTTGTGAAAATTTCGTTGTAGAAAATCAGGCCCCAGAATTTTTTATTTACGATCACTTTATAGCCAAGATCGGTTTGCTCACAGATCAGCAGATCCACCTCTTCCCACGGTTCATAACGTGGCATTTCAATGCTCAGGTAATGATCGAGGCGACTGGTGGCGGTTGGGCGACTTTCGCGATCGAGATAAACATAGACCACATAGGTGTGGCCAGTTTGCATTGGTTTGGCCTGTTCATTGGCTGGCACAAACAAGTCTTTCTTCAAACCCCAATCGAGGAAGGCACCAATACGGCTGGCGGAGATCACTTTCATACCGGCAAATTCGCCAACTTGCGCCAGCGGTTTGTCGGCGCTGATGACCAGTTCACTATCGCCGTCAAGATAAGGGAATACGGCCAGTGTGCTGCCGACTTTGATTGCTTCTGGCAACTGGCTTTGTGGCACAAACACTTGGCCTAAATCATCTGCATCCAACCAGGCGCCTTTTTCATCGAGTTTAATAATGGGGAGGGAATTCATGCGGCCAAGTTGGATCATAGTGTTGTTCTCTTCGACAAATTTACATAACAAATAAAACGGAATGATAGCACTTCAAACTAGGCGTCGGGGATTTTTACGACACAGGATGTATCTCATTTGTGTAATCGATTACATTTGAAGGGGCTGATTTATGATATTTCTTTATCCATTAATGATGCTCATCTGGCAAAAAACGATACGAATAAGCGAGATAATTTACTGTTCTGACAATAAAAGCAGTCAAAACTATAGCTTTGTTGTTGTGAAACAGGAAAATAGTCACATGAATTATGGAAGTATTGCTTCCAAAGCGAATTAATTGATTTTAGGTGGAGACTCACAATTTATGGCGACCATCAAAGATGTTGCTCGTCTGGCGGGTGTGTCGGTGGCGACCGTTTCCCGCGTACTGAATAGCTCACCGAAAACGAGCCCGGAGTCGCGGGAAGCAGTGAAAAAAGCGATGGATGAGCTGAAATATCATCCCAATGCGAATGCGCGCGCATTATCGCATCAGGGTAATGAAACCTTGGGCATTGTGGTGGGTGACGTGTCATCCCCCTTTTTTGGCATTATGGTCAAAGCCGTCGATCAGGTTGCGTATGCCACCGGTAATTTTTTGCTGGTCGGGAACAGCTATCATGATGCCAAGCGGGAACGGAAAGCCATTGAGCAACTATTACGACATCAGTGTGCCGGCATTGTCGTGCATGCCATGATGCTCTCCGATGAAGAGCTTCAGCATTTTATGGCGCATGTGCCGGGTATGGTAATGATCAACCGGACGGTGCCAGGTTATGAGTCGCGCTGTATCAATTTAGATAATCGCTTTGGCGCTGAGTTGGCAACAAATCACCTTATTCAACAAGGGCATAGGTCCATTGCTTTCTTGTCATCGTCATATCGAATTGCGGATGCTTTTGAGCGTCAGCAGGGTTATATTGATGCCTTAACGCAGCATGGCATTCCGGTCGATGAGCGATTGATCATTCAGGGAACACCCGATGAAATTGGTGGTGAGCGGGCTGTGGTTGAGCTGTTAAATCAAGGCCGTAAAGTGACGGGAATTGTCTGTTATAACGACCCGATGGCGGCGGGGGCATTGTCTGCATTGTCTGATAATGGAATTCAGGTACCGACACAGATCTCTGTTATTGGGTTTGATGATGTGTTGATTGCCAACTATTTGCAGCCGCATTTAACGACCATTCGATATCCGGTCATTGATATGGCAACCCAAGCAGCTCGTTTAGCCATTGCGTTAGCGCACGGTGAGCCAGCACCGGATGTGACTAATTTGTTTATTCCAACATTGGTACGTCGTTATTCGGTGACACCGGTGGTTCCTGTCTAAACATTACCTATCATTACACTATTCAATTAGTTTGATTTGGAAACGATGCCATATAGAAATAAGACTATTTTTTATATGGTTATCGCTGTTTTTTTAGTTTTTAAATACCTACAAGTTAAAATAAATTCAATTTAATCAATGCTTTGAATTTTTTCTTCCTTCCCGATAAAGCAAAATCTTCAAATTCCTGTTTATTTTGATATTCATCACGTTTGCTGATTTGTTTTGCCTCTGAATTTGATGATTATCACGTTTCGAATCAACACGGATATCTATTCAGCGCTATACCTCGCTAGGATTGGGTAATCGTTTACACGGAAGTGGTGTAAACAGGTTCGGCGGCCATAGCTGTGGAAATTTGTTGGCGCGGTATCAGCGTCGCTGAGTGACTTTAAGTATCTGTTGAGTTTGCTTCAAACCGGAAGCGTTCATGGAGAACATCACTATGAGTTTTGAAAAAAACAATCTTGTTCGTAACCTGACTTTGGGTGTCGTTGTGGCAACCTGTAGCATGTCTGCGCTGGCTAAAAAGAACGAACTGACCGTTTGGGCATGGGACCCTAACTTCAATATCGCGATCATGGAGCAGGCCAAAGCGACTTACCAAAAAGCGCATCCGGATGTGACGATCAAAGTTGTCGATTTTGCGAAAGCCGATCTTGAACAGAAGATGCACACCATGTTGGCGTCCGGCATGACCAAATCACTGCCTGATATCGTGCTGGTGGAAGATTACAACGCCCCTAAATTCCTGAGCTCTTATCCCGGCGCTTTCGCGGCGATGGACGGCAAAGTCGATTACAGCAAATTTGCCCCTTACAAAGTTGAACTGATGACCATGAACGGCAAAACCTACGGTATGCCATTCGATTCGGGTGTCACGGGGATGTATTACCGCAAAGACCTGCTGGCTCAGGCCGGTTTCAAACCCGAAGATATGCAAAACATTACTTGGGATCGTTTCATTGAGATCGGCAAAGCCGTGAAAGCGAAAACCGGTAAAGCGATGTTAGGTAATGACCCGAATGATCCGGGTTTGGTGCGCGTGATGATGCAGTCTGCTGGCAGCTGGTATTTTGATGACAAAGGCGCGTTAAACATCAAAAATAACGAAGCGCTGAAAGAAGCGCTGCGTATTGAAAAAAGCATGACCGATGCCGGTATTGTGCGACCAACCATGGGCTGGTCTGAATGGGTGGGTGCCGTGAACCATGGTGATGTGGCCACGATTACCACTGGTGTGTGGATCACTGCTTCTGTCAAAGCGGGTGCGGATCAAGCCGGTAAATGGGCGGTTGCACCAACCCCACGTTTGAACATCAAAGGTGGCACCAACCAATCGAATCTGGGTGGTTCCAGCTGGTATGTTATCTCTACCTCTGACAATAGCGCGCAAGCTGTTGAGTTCCTGAATAGCACCTTTGGTAAAGACAGCGCGTTCTATCAGCAGATCCTGACGGATCGCGGTGCGGTAGGTTCTTATCTGCCTGCGCGTAGTGGTAAAGCCTATCAACAACCGGATGCGTTCTTTGGCGGTCAGGCTATCTACAGCGATTTTGCCAACTGGTTGGGTAAAGTGCCGAAAGTGAATTACGGCTATTACACCTATGAAGCGGATGCCGCTCTCGCTGCGCAGTTACCGGCTTATTTTAAAGGAATGCCACTGGAGCAAGTGCTGGAACAGATCGACAGCCAGTTAGCGGCGCAAATTCAATAGCCAAACTGAGGATCGGCTGATGTGCCGGCCGATCCTTCCGCTGAGGTTTTCATCATGTCAAATACAGGTGTTATGCCTATGACTCCGGTTCGTAGTCGCAATTTTCATCGGTTTTACGATATCAACGGTTGGTGTTTCGTGCTTGGCTCACTCACGTTGGTGATGCTGTTCATGATTTACCCTATCCTTAATTCGCTCTGGTTATCTCTGCATTCCGGTAAAGGTGTGCTCGTACAGTTTGTCGGGTTCGGTAACATTACCCGCCTGATGCACGATCCGGTTTTTATTACCGCATTAACCAATACGCTGATTTTTTTGATTGTTCAGGTGCCGCTGATGATCTTGTTGTCACTGGCGACAGCATCTTGTCTTAATTCACCGAATGTTAAATTCCGCAGTCTGTTCCGCATGGCAATTTTCTTGCCGTGTGTGACGTCGCTGGTGGCTTACTCGATCTTGTTCAAAAGTATGTTTGGTTACGATGGTATTGTGAATTCAGCATTGATGACGATTGGGCTGATTGAACATCCGATCGCATGGCTGACCGATCCGTTTTGGGCGAAAGTGACCATCATTCTGGCGATCACGTGGCGCTGGACTGGCTACAACATGATTTTCTATCTGGCAGCCATGCAGAACATCGACAAGTCGATTTATGAAGCAGCCAAGTTGGAAGGTGTTACCCCAGTACAAACCTTTTTCAATATCACAGTGCCACTGCTGAAACCGGTAATTTTGTTTACCTCGGTCATGTCGACCATCGGTACGCTGCAGCTGTTCGATGAAGCGATGAATATCACCAATGGCGGGCCTGCGAATTCCACGCTGACGCTGTCGATGTATATCTACAACTTGTCATTCAAATTTGTGCCGAATTTTGGTTATGCAGCCACCGTTTCGTATGTGATTGTCTTTTTTGCTGCGGCGTTGGCGTTGGTGCAGTTTAAATTTGTACAGGACAAAAAATGATGGCAACGAATGTCTCTAAGCAGAAGATCTATCAAGGTCTGATGTATCTGTTTTTGGTGCTGATTGCGTTTGTCTCACTGTTTCCGTTTTTCTGGATGGTGGTGAGTAGCACCAATATCACGGCGGATATCAACCAAGGCAAATTATCGTTCGGCACCGCGCTGTTTGATAATTTGGCCAGGCTCAGTCAGGCTGTCGATCTGCCGCTGATTTTTTGGAACACCACCAAAGTTTCGCTGCTGGGTACCTTCCTGACACTGGCGATTGCGTCGCTGGCTGGTTATGGGTTTGAAATCTATCAGTCTAAGCTGCGCGATAAGGTTTATAACCTGTTGCTGCTGACCATGATGATCCCGTTTGCTGCGTTGATGATCCCGCTGTTTACCATGATGGCGAAAGCCAATTTGCTGGATACGCACTGGGCGGTGGTGCTGCCTTCTATTGCGTCGGTTTACATCATTTTCTACTTCCGTCAGTGCACCAAAGCGTTTCCTAAAGAGCTGTTGGATGCCGCGCGCGTCGATGGTGTCAGTGAGTGGCGTATCTTTGTGTATGTCTTTTTTCCGGTAATGCGCTCGACCTATGCGGCAGCGTTCATCATTACCTTCATGGCGAATTGGAATAACTTCCTGTGGCCATTGATCGTGTTGCAATCGCCAGAGACTAAAACCATCAATCTGGTGCTGTCGTCATTATCTTCCGCCTATTTCCCTGATTTTGGTGTCGTGATGGTCGGCACGGTAGTGGCGACGTTACCAACGATTGCGGTGTTCTTTGCGATGCAAAAACAGTTCGTGCAAGGTATGGTGGGGTCAGTGAAATGATGAATTTTTGCAAAAAATTCAACGAACAGTGGCAGTTCATTGCCGGTGATCACCCACTTTTTTCTGCGGCGGAATTAGCGGTCGCAGAGCAAGTCGATTTACCACATACCGCGGTGGAGTTGGATTACAACTACTTCGATGAAACCAGTTATCAGCGGCCATTCAGCTATCAAAAAACCTTATTTTGGCAGCCGGAATTTGACGGCAAACAGGTTTGGTTGCAGTTTGACGGCGCGATGGCCGATGCCAAGGTTTACGTGAACGGCCAATTTGTAACGGGGCATCGTGATGGTTACACACCATTCGATGTGTTACTGACGCCCCATCTGCTGCGTGGTGAAAACCAGATCACCGTGGTGATTGATGGCAGTGAAAACCCAGAAATCGCGCCGTTTGGTGGCCAGATCGATTACCTGACCTATGCGGGTATTTATCGCCATGTCTGGCTGAAAACCACCGATGATCTGCGCATTAAGAATGTGCAGGCCATTGCGGACCATGTTTTGGCCGATGAAAAGTCGCTGAATGTGGCCGTTTTCTTGGAACAGGTCGCTGCTGGTGATCATCAGGGCGAATTAGTTGCACAACTGACGACGCAGGAAGGCGACGTGGTGGCGACACATAGTCAGGCGATTTCTGGTTCAATATCGCGCGTTGAGTTTTCTCTTTCCAACCTGACGGGGATTCGCCTATGGGATGTCGATAACCCCGCTCTTTATCAACTGAACGTCAGTATTGGTGGCACAAATTTCAGCCATCAGTTTTCCACCCGAGTTGGTTTTCGACAGGCAGAATTTACCGCCGACGGTTTTCTGCTAAACGGTAGAAAACTGAAATTGCGTGGTATTAATCGTCATCAATCTTACCCGTATGTCGGTTATGCGATGGGTGATCACGCGCAGAAGGCCGATGCTGATCTCATCAAAAACGAGTTCAAATTTAATTTGGTCAGAACCTCGCATTATCCGCAAGCGCCTGCTTTTTTAGATCGCTGCGATGAGCTGGGGTTGCTGGTGTTTGAAGAGATCCCAGGTTGGCAGCATATTGGCGATGAACTCTGGCAGCGGGGTGCTATCGACAATATCAGAGCAATGATCGAGCGCGACTGGAATCATCCTTCCATTATCTTGTGGGGCGTGCGCATCAACGAGTCACGCGATTGCGACGATTTCTATACACAGACCAACCAGCTTGCTCATGCGCTGGACCCAAATCGTCAGACGGGTGGGGTGCGTTGCCACGCAAACAGCACCTTGCTGGAAGATGTCTACACCATGAATGACTTTGTGCTGAATGGTGGTGAGGTGGCATTGCGTAAACCGCAACAGGTGACAGGGCTCGACCATCAAGTGCCGTATATGGTCACCGAATTTAACGGCCATATGTTCCCGACCAAACGCTTCGATTGTGAAGAGCGCCAGCATGAGCATGTGTTACGCCATTTACGCGTGTTAGATGCGTGTTATGCCGCCCCGAATATTGCTGGTTGCATTGCTTGGTGTCTGTTCGATTACAACACACATAAAGATTTTGGCAGTGGTGATCGCATCTGTTATCACGGCATCAGCGATATGTTCCGACTACCAAAATTTGCGGCCTACGCCTACAAAAGCCAGTGTGATGTGGCCGATGAGCCTGTGATGCAGCCGGTGACATTCTGGGCGCGCGGTGAGCGTTGCGAGTGCCTGATTTTACCGCTGATCATTTTGACCAACTGCGATGAAGTTGAGTTTAAGTTTGGTGATTACCCAACCAAGCGACTGAAGCCGGCTGTTGAGCAATTCCCGCATTTACCGCATGCGCCCATCATCATTGATGACAGCATTATTTCGCCGGAAGAGTTTGGTGAATGGGGCATGAAGTGGAACACCGTTGAGTTGCGTGGGTTCCATGACGGTAAATTGGTCAGCGAATTGAAGATGCCTGCTAACCCGATTGCCACGACATTGCGCGTGAAAGCAGATAATCAACGGCTGCCAGCCAATGAAAAAGCTGCGACCCGAGTAACGATTGAAGCACTCGATCAAGAGGGTAATTTGCTGCCATTTTTGGATGACATCATTCAGGTCTCGGTGACAGGGCCTGCCAAGGTCATTGGGCCGGAACAGTTGGTGCTGAAAGGTGGTGCAGTTGGTGTATGGCTTGAGGCCGGAAAATAGCGCGGTGATGCGATAGTGACTTTTTCCAGTCGGAGCTTAGGCACGCAGACCCTCACGCTCGTGGTTGAATAATTTTTCCACCTGATGCGTGAGTGCGTCAGGCTTATTTCGATGGAGACAGAATAATGGCTGATATTACGCTGCGTAAAGTCGTTAAACGTTACGAAAAAAATCAAACGATCCATGGTGTTGATCTGCAAATAGACAGTGGCGAATTTGTGGTGTTCGTTGGCCCGTCGGGCTGTGGTAAATCGACCTTGTTGCGCATGGTCGCAGGGTTAGAAGAGATCACCGAAGGAGAGTTGTATATCGATGGGCGTAAAGTAAATGATGTAGACCCGGCTGATCGGGGCGTTGCGATGGTGTTCCAATCGTATGCGCTTTATCCACACATGACGGTGGCGGAAAACATGGGCTTTGGCCTGAAAATGAATGGCGTGGCAAAAGATGAGATCGCCAAACGTGTTGCCATTGCTGCCAAAACATTAAAGATGGAGGCCTTACTCGATCGAAAACCGAAAGATATGTCGGGTGGTCAGCGTCAGCGTGTTGCGATTGGCCGTGCGATTGTGCGCGACCCGAAAGTGTTTTTGTTCGACGAGCCATTATCGAATCTGGATGCGGAATTGCGCGTGGAAATGCGTTTGCAGATCGCTAAATTGCATCACGAATTAGGCAACACCATGATTTACGTTACCCACGATCAGGTTGAAGCGATGACTTTGGCCGATAAGATTGTGGTGCTGCGCAGTGGTAATGTGGAGCAAGTTGGCTCGCCGCTGGAACTTTACCATGCACCAGCAAATGAGTTCGTGGCTGGGTTTATCGGCTCACCAAAAATGAATTTCGTCGATGCGCTGGTGGATGATTTAGAGGGCGATCAGGCTTCAGTGCGTTTACCTGACGGGCAGATCATTGCTCTGTCAGTGAATTCAGATCTTGTGAGTCAGGGCGAAAAAGTTCGCTTAGGTATCCGGCCTGAGCATATCCATACCCAGACCAATCTGGGCGATTTCTCGCTTTCTTTCCAAAGTGAAGTAGTGGAGCGACTGGGTAACTCCACTTATCTGTTTGGTAATTATTGCGGTAAAGATGGTTTTAAAGTGCATATCCAGGGCGATAAATCAGTAGGGCTTTACGAATATCTCTCGTTAGGCATTCATCTAAGCGATTGCCATCTGTTTAATGCAGAAGGCGTTGCGGTCGGTAAACGTGAGATCCCAATCGATAGTAAACATTGATTTTTACTGGCCTGAATAGCGCTGCTTTAAATTTTCGGTTATTTAAAGCAGCGATTCAGGCCATTTTTATAGCGTTACAGCATTTTTAATTGGAATAGAACCGCACTTTCCGGGTCCATCACCGGCAAGGCAATACCCACTTTTGCCAGCCATTCGCCTGATAGAACGGTTTCTTCCTGAGTCAGCCATTCCGGTTGTATTTTCATCACACCACCATCAAAACGGGCTGGTTTCTCCAACACGGTTAAGCAGTAATTTTTATCTGCCAGCAACTCTGGCAGGCGCAATGAGCCCGATAAAGAATAGGTTGGCATCGCCAGTTGGCTTAACAGGAAAACCGCCTCAGTTTTGTCTTCCGCCACCACGCCATTGATCATCATCGCGGAATCATGATGGTCGATACGCACTACTTTGCCTGTGTGCAGCAGTGGGCGCAGTTGCTTATGCAATCGAATAAAATGCGCAAAACCGGCCTGTTCTTCGGCACTCTCTTTGACCGGATCTAACTCGACCCCCATGTGCCCGAACAGCGCAGTTAAGCCGCGAAATTGAATGCTGTGCGAACGAGCGGTGCAATGACAATGCGCGCTGCCGATATGCGAACCCATCACTTCCGGCGGGAAAAAATAACTCATCCCGCGTTGGATCTGCTGGCGCTCTAGTGCGTCATTGTTATCCGATGTCCAGAAGCGGTGCGTGCGTTTTAAGACTTCAAAGTCGATCCGTCCGCCGCCGGAGGCACACGATTCAATTTCGACCCGTGGGTGGCGCGTACGCAATTCATCAAACAGCCGATATACCGCATGAGTTTGCCCCGTGATCGCCGCTTTGCCTTCGTGACCCGGTTGCACGATTTCGCGGTTCATATCCCATTTGATATAGCTGATATCATAGCGATTGAGCAGATCGTCTAACCGTTCCAACAGGTAGGCAAATACATCCGGATTTTGTAAATCTAACGCATACTGATTGCGGCCCGTCGGCTGATTATATTCCGGTACGGCCAACAGCCAATCAGGGTGTGCGCGATAGAGATCCGAATCGGGATTTATCATCTCGGGTTCAACCCAGATGCCGAATTCCATACCTAAACTGCGTACATGCGTTACCACCGGTTCCAACCCGTTCGGGTATTTTTTCTCGTCCAGATACCAATCACCCAATGCGGCGCGATCATGGTCGCGGCCTTTAAACCAGCCATCGTCGATAATGAAACGCTCCACGCCAAGCTCCGCCGCTTGTGTCGCCATCTGCATGATGTAATCCGGATCATGCTGGAAATAGATCCCTTCCCACGTGTTCAAATGTACTGGGCGCGGTTTATTGGTCGGGAAGTGCAGAATTTGCTGACGTACAAACTGGTGGAAGGCGTGACTCATGCCATTCAGCCCGTCTTGGCTATAGGTTGCATACAGCCACGGAGTGGAAATACTTTCCTGCTCGGCGAGCTGAATTTCACCAGCAAAATAGAGCGCTTCGGCTTGCATAAAACGGCGGCCATCAGTTTTTACATCGGAACGCAGGCGGTGGTTGCCGCTCCAGCCGAAATGGAAACCCCACACTTCGCCCTGCTGCTCTTTAAAACCGGTGGTGCCTTGAATAAAGGCAGGGAAATTCTCATGGGAAGTCCGCCCACGGCGATTTTCCTGATGATAACCACCGTGTTTCAGATTGAGGCGATGCGGCTGAAACTCCCGTACCCAGCGCCCATGAAAGGCCAACAGCTCGTCGGCACGTTCTGGTAAAGGCAGAGTCACCGCAAACCGATCGACCTGATATGTTTCTGGTTTGAGATTGGTCAAGCTATGACGCAACTGCAGCACATCGGTCTGTGGATCTAAACGTAATTCAATGTGCAGTTGTAAGCCTGCAATGGTGTCTTCACAGACGACCAGTAATGCATTTTGCTCTTCTGTCAGCGACTTAAAATGAAACACCGGCGACCAATCTTTGCCATTACGGTGACCTTCTAAACCAGGGCTGCTGAATAATCCACGCCCATGCTCCGGGCTCAGAGTCAGCGGTATGTTGGTATCCAAACGACCATGTGGCACTGCACGTTTTAGTATTGAGAGAACGTTTACATCAAAGTCGGTCTGTAATTTTTCTCCCCAGTATAGAATTTCGATGGCGGGCTTAGTCTGCAAAATAAGCGTTGAATTGGCGCTATGTAATTTAACTATCTGAGTATTCATTGGAATAGTCCGTCCAGACAACAAGTTATTGATAGATATAGTGATATTTTATTTTGTGGTGAGAATTATAAGTCGTCATGATTTTGGTGACTGTGATCGCAATATGATTATGGAATCGTTTACATTGAATTCGTGTTTTTACGTGGAAATGTGCCGTAGCTTTGAAATTTTGGCAGGCTAAAAACATGAATCAGGTTTATCGGTTAAACTTGAAATAAGGGCTGCTGGATTTTTTCGGTGACGCTAACCTAACGTAATAAGAAGGCTGCTTATGAAGAGCATTATTCGTTTGCTATGCCTGATTTCCATTTCCACATTACTGATTTTTTTCAGTGAAATAGCTGTCGCCAACACTGCTGAATTCCCAGAGCAGACATCGTCCAACTTTTATGACTGGGCTTATGTATTAACTGAAATCATTTCTGGGATATTGGTTATTGCTATTACCCTTGCAGGTTATGTTTTCCATCAAAATAGAAAATTAAAGGCCGAGTTGGCTAAAAGCCAACAGCATGAAGATCGGTTGCGGACCTTGTATACCGCAATTGAGCAGAGCCCGGTTTCCGTCGTTATTGCCGGTGTTGATGCCTATATTCGTTATGTTAATCCGCAATTCACGGAAGTGACGGGTTATTCGCCGACTGAAGTTATCGGGCAAAACCCGCGCATACTCAGCTCTGGTTTAACCAGCCCTGCCGTGTATCAAGCCATGTGGGGCGCACTCTCTAAAGGCGTTTCGTGGTCGGGTGAATTTATCAATCGTCGTAAAAATGGTGAGATTTATTGGGAGCAGGCTTATATCTCGCCGGTCTATAACAAAGCAGGTCAAATCACACAATATGTCGCTGTGAAGCTGGATATTACCGAACGGAAACGGCGCGAGTTACACGAACATTCTCACAATCAGGTGCTGGAATTGTTATCCAAAGGTGCACCGCTAAAAACAATATTACTGGCGATTGTGCGGGGCGTTGAAGCGGAATACCCCAATATGATGTGTTCGGTTTTGTTGTTAGACAAAGAAGAGAAACACCTGTTGTATGGCGCAGCACCGAGTCTCCCCGAATTTTACAATGAGGCGATTAATGGCACAGAAATCGGGATTGGCGTTGGTTCATGTGGCACTGCAGCTTTTACCGGTAAACGGGTTATTGTTGCAGATATTGCGACTCATCCGTATTGGGCTGCTTATACCAAATTGGCTGAAAGTGCCCGATTAGGGGCGTGTTGGTCGGAGCCAATTTATGGTTCCAAAAATAAAGTGTTGGGTACATTTGCTATATATCATCATGAACAACACATCCCGAAAGCAGAGGATATTCGATTAATTGAGGAATCAGCGAATCTGGCGGCGATAGCCATAGAGCGTTTCCAGGCAGCTGAAGCGTTACGACTGAGCGAAGAACGTCATCGTTGGTTAGCGCATTATGATGTGTTGACGGAATTGCCAAACCGCGTGTTGTTTTCCGATCGACTGAAGCAAGCAATGCGGCTGAGTAACCGTTACAACAAAAAACTGGCTTTAATGTTTCTTGATTTGGATAAATTCAAACCCGTGAACGATAGTTTTGGGCATGACATCGGTGATTTGTTGTTAAAAGAGGCGGCCAAACGAATGCAGCAGTGTATGCGGGCATCGGATACGGTTTGCCGGATCGGTGGTGATGAATTTGTGATCCTGCTGCCTGATGTGTCTGATCAACAAAGTGCATTCCTGATTGCAGAGAAAATTCGTCATGCGTTGAATCAGCCATTTCTGTTGGCTGGGTTGGAATTAAATATTTCCTGCAGTATTGGTATTGCTCTTTACCCTGAACATGGCACGGATGAACTGACATTAACTAAAAATGCCGATCTCGCGATGTATCGCGCAAAAGAAAACGGTCGCAATCAGGCGCAGGTATTTTAAACTACCGGTCTGTCTGTTTATCTAAGGTTTCTGATGGCACTTAAAGCCACTATTTTTAAGGCAATGCTGAATATTGCCGATCTCGATCGCGGTGTTTATCTCGATGCCAACCTGACTCTTGCGCGTCATCCTTCCGAAACGGATCTACGTCTTATTGTCCGTCTGCTGGCATGGGCGCTGAATGCTCATGATGATTTGGCTTTTACCAAAGGCTTGTGCGCCGATGATGAGCCGGAACTGTGGTTGAAAAACTTACACGGTGGTATCGAGCATTGGATAGAAGTCGGTTTACCCGACGAACGACGCTTGAAAAAAGGCTGTAATCGCTCAGAGCAGGTGACGCTTTATACTTATGCCGGCCGAGCGGTTGATCTGTGGTGGCAGCAAAACCAAGCTTTACTCAATCGTCAGGATAATTTGCGCATTGTTGATTTTTCAGAAGAAGAGTTAGCCCCGCTGGTGGATCTGGCTGAGCGCAATATGCAATGGCAAGTGACTATCAGTGAAGGGCAGGTTTTTATTAATTCCGGCGATGTGAACTTAAGCATTACCCCCAGTATTCGGAAGGAGTGGGCGTAGTTCTTCAGGATTCCACGGCTGGCAGAGAGTGAATGAGATTGGATCTGATCATTTATCTATTCCTGCTGGCTTTTTATATTTTGTAATCCAATACTTTAAGTTAGTAACTCATTTAGCACCCCCTCTGCATTTCTACTGAAATGCGCGTACAGTAAATATGATCGCTCAGTATTCACACAAATATCTTTCGCTTAGATTGTCGTAATACGGGATTCAGACATATGAACAAAATCACCAAATACTCGCTTTATTCCGCTGGTAGTGTTGTCGTTTTACTTGCGGGCTCAGTGTTTTATATCACAGCTACTTTCGATGCTAATTCCCTGAAACCAAGATTAGAAGCATGGGTGAAGGCTGAAAAACAGCGTACATTAAAATTCAATGGTCCCATCAGTTTGTCGCTATTTCCCAAACCAGGCCTTGCTTTATCTGATGTCAATTTATCAGAACGTAACGCCGACGCACTGTTTGCTCATGTCTCAAATGCACGCGTGACAATGCAGTTTTGGCCATTGTTATCGAAAAAATTCATTATCAATGAAGTGGATATTCAAGGTGCCACGATCAATCTGATCAAGGATAAAACCGGGCAATTTAATTTTGCTGATCTGGCTGACACGAACAAACCAGCGGGTAATAAAGCTCTCCCTGATGTCACGGGAGCAAACCAGGCAACGAATACCACATCTTCAGGTTCTGATTTTCATCTTGCACAATTCAATATCGCCAATAGCAGTTTTAAGTATCTTGATCAGCAATCTGGTCAGCAAGTGATGTTAAGCGACCTGTCTTTGTTTGGTGACACCATCACGGCGCAAAGTGCCGGACATATTGATTTCAGCTCTCGCTTACAAAGCACTGCACCAGTCTTAGATCTGCAAGTGAACACCAAATTAGATCGGGTGAACTTTGATAAGAAAACAGGGCAATTACTATTGGATGGCTTGTATAACGTACTGGATGGCAAACTGGGTAAAGAGACATTCAAACTGACGCTGACGGCACCTAAATTAAATGTAACCGATAAAAATACCAGTGCGGATACCATTAGTTTTTCAGCTTCATTAAACGGTGCAACCCGAAAAATTGATAGCAATTTCAAATTGGAAGGTTTGTCTGGTGATAACCAGCAAGTTAATGCCAAAACGGTTAAATTTGATTTGAACGCCACCCAGGATACACAAGCAGTAAAATTGGCGGTTAGTGGCCCTTTAGCTTTCAAATTAGCAGCACAAGCTTTGAGTTTGCCGCAGTTGATTATTAAGGGTGATGTTACCAATGGTGATATGAAAGCCTTGCCGGTAGATCTTACCGGCAAACTTGCTGCCGAAGTGAAGGCACAGCATATCAACACGGCATTGGCCGGTTCGCTCGATCAGAATCCGCTAGCGCTTAATGCCGATGTAAAAGGGTTCAGTAATCCCGCTATTCGATTTGATCTGAAAGCCCAGTCGTTAGATCTGAATCGTTATATGACCGCATCTAAATCTGCAAATTCAACCGCGAAAGAGAATACAGAGCAGAGTGCAGGCAATAAAACACCACCAGCAAAAATCGATCTTTCAGGGTTAAATGCACTGAATATGGATGGTCAGGTTAATCTAGGGCAACTGAAGTATGCTGCCCTCGATGCCAAAGATCTGTCATTGCTGTTCAACATCAAAAACGGTTTGCTTTCAATCCCTGCATTAAGTTTGAAAGCGTTTGGTGGCGATATCGCTGCGAGCGGTTCAGCAACGACGACTTCTAGCCCACGCATTAGCGTGAAACCCAACATTGCGGGTGTTGATATTTATGCCTTACTGAAACAGTTTGCTGGTTTTGAAAAAATAGAGGGCAGGGCAACAGTGGCTGGCAGTTTGGCGATGCAGGGGGGGGATACCAGCGCATTAAAAAATAGCCTCACCGGTAACTTAAACACCCGTGTTACAGATGGCGCATGGCGTGGAATCAACGTCGCCAAAACTATTCGTGATGCTAAAGCGGCCTTGTCTGGTTTGAAAGGCGGGGAACAAGCTGTTGCGACCAGTAATGTGGAAAAAACTGATTTCACTGAGTTAACGGCATCAATTTTATTCAACCAAGGTGTTGCTACGAATAAAGACTTAATAATGAAATCACCGTTATTGCGAGTAAGTGGCGAAGGGGATGTGAATCTAAAAGCAGATGACATTAACTATCTGCTGAAAGCGGCATTGGTCAATACCAGTAAAGGGCAGGAAGGTGCTGACCGAGATAAATTACACGGAGTCACCATTCCTATCCGTATTAAAGGCCCTACCTCTGCACCTAAATATTCTCTTGATTTGACCGCGGCATTAAAAGAAAACGCTGGTGCCAAACTGGAAGAGAAAAAACAGAAGGTGCAGCAAAAACTGGAACAAAAAGCCGGTGATGCCTTATCAAAGGGGCTGAAGAAATTATTCTGAGGCTGACCTGTTTGATTAACGCGAGAAAAAAGCCATCAGAAATGATGGCTTCTTAATATTGGAATTATTGTTTTCATACGCGTGATTATTTTTCATGTTATATCCCATTGCATCGTAATTATGAGCATGGGGTATATATGAAACGCTCAGTATTTTATATCTCTGATGGCACTGCCATTACCGCCGAAGTGTTAGGGCATGCGGTGTTGTCGCAATTTCCGCTAGAGCCTGATTTTTACACCATTCCTTTTGTTGATAACGTCAGTAAAGCCACTGAGGTCTGTCAAAAAATTAACGACATGTATCTACAATCAGGTAGCAAACCGCTGGTATTTTTCTCGATTGTCTCGGAACCGGTGCGAGAGATCATTTTGGCTAGTCACGGTTTTTGTCAGGATGTGGTGCAGTCATTGATTGCACCGTTACAGCAGGAGTTGGGTATCGAGCCCATTGCGTCATCGCAGCGCCGACCTTACGGGCTGACCGAAAACAACATGCTGAAATATGACGCCCGTATTGCTGCGATAGATTATACGCTGGCGCATGACGATGGCATTTCCCTGCGCAATCTGGAATTAGCACAGGTGATCTTATTAGGTGTATCCCGCACCGGAAAAACGCCAACCAGCCTTTATCTGGCGCTGCAATTTGGTGTATATGCGGTGAATTACCCGTTTATTGCCGATGATATGGATCACTTGCAACTACCGTCGGCGTTGTTACCGTATAAAAACCGGATTTTTGGTTTAACGATAGACCCAGAGCGGTTATCGGCGATCCGGCAGGAGCGGCGTGAAAACAGTCGTTATGCATCGTTGCGACAATGCCGAATGGAGTTGGCTGAAGTGGAAGCGCTCTATCGTAAACATCAGATCCCTTATCTCAACACCACGAATTATTCGGTGGAAGAGATCACGGCTAAACTGATGGAAATCATGCATCTGCAGCGGCAGAAATAAAAAAGCCACCACATCATAGAGGTAATGTGGTGGCAAACTGACGACGTGCTATTCCGCTAATGCCAACCAGGTTTGCACCACAGTATCCGGGTTCAGCGATAAACTATCGATCCCCTGTTCTTTCAACCACAGCGCAAAATCAGCGTGATCTGACGGGCCCTGACCGCAAATGCCGACATATTTACCCTGTTTTTTTGCCGCCGCAATTGCCATTGCCAGCAAGGATTTGACCGCATCGTTACGCTCATCAAACAGCTCTGATACCAAACCGGAATCACGATCTAAGCCCAGCGTTAACTGTGTCATGTCATTGGAGCCGATAGAGAAGCCATCAAAATGTTGCAGGAATTGTTCAGCCAGCAAGGCATTCGATGGGATCTCACACATCATGATGATTTTCAGACCATTCTCGCCGCGTTTCAGCCCTTCGGTTTCCAACTGCGAAATCACGGCTTTTGCCTGCGCCACCGTTCGCACAAACGGCACCATCAGTTCGATATTGGTTAGCCCCATGCGATTGCGTACCCGTTTCACTGCTTCACATTCCAGCGTAAAACAGTCATGGAACGTTGATGAGATATAACGACCGGCACCACGGAAGCCCAGCATCGGGTTTTCTTCCTGCGGTTCGTAACGCTCCCCACCCAGCAAATTGGCATATTCGTTCGATTTGAAATCAGACAGCCGCACAATCACGCGTTTTGGCCAGAATGCGGCGGCGAGGGTAGAAATGCCTTCTGCCAGACGGCTGATGTAAAACTCAACCGGATCATCATGGCCTAGCATCAACTCGCGGATCTGTTGCTGTAACACAGGTGTCTGTTGATCAAATTCGAGTAGGGCTTTCGGATGCACACCGATCATACGGTTGATGATAAATTCGAGTCGCGCCAGACCCACACCATCATTGGGTAAACGGGCAAAATCAAAGGCGCGATCAGGGTTACCGACGTTCATCATGATTTTTAGCGGTAACGCTGGCATTTCATCCACCGGCAAACGACGCACGCTGAAATCTTGCAGATCCTGATAAACGAAACCCGTGTCGCCTTCGGCACATGAAACTGTCACGTTTTGTCCTGCGGGCAAAATCTCTGTGGCATTACCGCAGCCTACCACGGCTGGAATACCCAGTTCGCGCGCAATAATCGCGGCATGACAGGTACGGCCACCCCGGTTCGTGACAATCGCGGATGCCCGTTTCATGATCGGCTCCCAGTCCGGATCGGTCATATCAGTAACCAGCACATCGCCCGGTAATACCTGATCCATTTCGCTGATGTTGTGGATGATTTTGACCGGCCCGGCACCAATTTGCTGGCCAATCGCACGGCCTTCGATCAGCACTTTGCCGCGCGAAGTCAGCTGATAACGCTCCATCACCTGTTCGTTCGAGCGCACGGTTTCTGGCCGAGCCTGTACGATATACAGTTTGCTGGTGTGACCATCTTTGGCCCACTCGATATCCATCGGGCGACCGTAGTGCTGCTCGATCAATAATGCCTGTCTGGCCAATTGTTCCACTTCGGCATCCGTCAGGCTGAAATGCTGACTCAGCTCGGCAGGCACATCTTCAATCTGTACTTGTTTGCCGTGTTCTTTACTGGCCGCATACACCATGCGGATCTTTTTTGAACCAATGGTGCGGCGCACAATCGCCGGTTTGTGATTATTCAGTGTTGGTTTATGCACGTAAAATTCATCGGGGTTGACTGCCCCTTGCACCACCATTTCGCCCAGCCCATAGGCAGAGGTGATAAACACCACCTGATCAAAACCAGACTCGGTATCCAGCGTGAACATGACACCAGCAGCGGCTAAATCGGAACGCACCATACGTTGTACACCGGCAGAAAGAGCAACGCCTCGATGGTCATACCCTTGATGTACACGGTAAGAAATGGCCCGATCGTTAAACAGAGAGGCAAAAACATGTTTGATGGCGATCATGACCGCATCAATACCCTGCACATTAAGGAAGGTTTCCTGCTGCCCGGCAAAGGAGGCATCCGGCATATCCTCTGCCGTAGCGGAAGAACGTACTGCAAAGGAAGCATCTGGCTGACCATCTGCCAGCTGCAAATAGGCTTCGCGAATCGACTGTTCTAATTCGGGTTGGAAGGGGGTATCAATGATCCATTGGCGGATCTGTCGTCCGGCATCAGCCAGCGCATTGATATCGTCGATATCCGTTTTATCGAGCAACTGATAAATGTTCTGGTTAACCCCACTTTGTTCCAGAAAATTATTAAACGCCTGCGCGGTCGTGGCAAAGCCATTCGGCACTGAGACCCCTAATGACGCCAGATTCGTGATCATTTCGCCCAGAGAGGCATTTTTGCCTCCCACCCGATCAACATCGTGCATGTTGAGTTGGTTATACCAAAGCACGTTAGTCACATCGTTCTCCCTATGAAACAGATCTTACGACTTATCATGGAAAGGAAATACACCAGACATCCAGAGTGGTTTATTTCCCGGTTATTAGAATTTGTCGCGGCAGCAGCTGAATGCCGCCAATATTTCAAAGGTCGAATAAATAAGAAATCAGTTAAAAATTACAAAACTTTTTAAAGCAAAGGGAATTAGATGCAGTGCAAAGAAAAGATATAAATACAAAAATAAAGGTTCCAATAAAATCCATGTGATAATAATTAGAAAACAAAATGATGAGTGGTATTTATTTTTTATGCATATTTTAAATATGAACTTAAATAGTGAATTCTAATTTTATAAATGTAATGACTAAATAATAAACAATCAGAACCCGTCGTTGAGCAATAGAACAGAGTCACTTCAATATATTAGAATTATGTTGGGTTAAAAATGTCATTTTCAGCTGGCGTCATTTGGGGGGCATGCTAATCTGAAGCGAGACGTGTCGGCATTGTGAGCCGTATTTATCACCATCTGACATAAGGATTGGTCAGGCAATGCGGACTCTTCCATCAACAGATGCTGGGATTATCAAATGGGGGCGTTATCTCCTGTATGCCTTCTTATGTTTGACTCTGTCGCTCTCGACGGAGGCTGCTCCGCTGGAAAAAATCACCTTACAACTAAGGTGGTTTCATCAATTCCAATTTGCTGGTTATTATGCCGCCAAAATGAAAGGTTACTACCGCGATGCTGGTCTTGATGTCACCATCATGGACTCAAAGCCCGGCATGGAAGTCGTCAGTGAGGTCATGTCTGGACGAGCACAATATGGTGTTGGCAACAGCTCATTATTATTAGCGCGACAGCAAGGGAAACCCGTCGTTGCACTAGCGGCTATTTTTCAGCATTCCCCGCTGGTTTTTATTGCGCGCGCAGATGCAGGTATTTCGTCTGTTCATGATCTTGCCGGCAAAAGAATTATGCTGGAACCCCATGCCGATGAATTGATGGCTTATTTAAAGAAAGAGGGGGTGGCAACAGGGCAATTAAAATTATTACCCTATAGTTTCGATTTTGGAGATTTGATCGATGGAAAAGTTGATGCAATTAGCGCTTTCAGTTCCGACGAACTTTATTATCTGGATAAAAGTGCATTCCGTTATCTGATGTTTACACCTCGTTCTGCCGGTATTGATTTCTACGGGGATAATTTATTTACGACTGAGCAGGAAATACAGGCGCACCCCGATCGCGTGAAGGCTTTTCGTGCAGCCAGTATCAAAGGTTGGGTTTATGCGATGCAACACCCGGATGAAATCGCCGATGTCATTATCTCTCATTACGGGTATCGCGACGACAAAGCACATTTGCTTTATGAAGCTAAAAACATGGCCCCGTTATTAGGGCATGACAATATTGAGCTGGGATATATGTATGCAGGTCGATGGCAACATATTGCAGATACCTATGCTGAATTAGGGCTTTTACCTCCTCATTTTTCATTACAAGGGTTTCTCTATAAACCAGAACCTGAGCAAAAAGATCTTCGCCATCTCTATATCGTCATTGCCGTAGTCTTGTCTGTTTGCGGCCTTTGTTTGGTGGTGGTTTTTGTTTTTATACATCTAAATAGAAAACTCATTAATGAAAGTAAGGCCCGCCAGTCTGCCATTGCCGACATGGAAGAGAGCGAGCGCAATCTACGTTTTATTACAGAAAATTCAGCGGATGTTATCTGGACGATGGACATTGCTACGGGCAAATTTACCTATATCAGCCCGTCTGTATATAATTTGCGCGGTTTTACAGTGGAAGAGGTCAAGCAGCAATCGCCCGAAGAATTTATGACGCCGGAGTCTTCCGAACGAGCCTATACATCCCTAGTCAATGCTATCGAATCCTGGCACTCCGGTGATCATAGTGATACTCGCCGCGTTACTGAAATTGATCAGCCGCATAAAGATGGTCATATCATCTCTACGGAAGTTGTCACAACATTACATGCTAATGCTGCAGGGCGTCTGACATCGATTATTGGTATTAGCCGGGATATCACGGATCGGAAAAAAGCCGAAGAAGTGATCCGCAATCTGGCTTTTTATGATTCGCTGACCAAATTACCCAATCGTCGTCTGTTGCTCGATCGTCTTGAGCAAGCAATTACACAGGCGAAAAGAAATGAATCTCGCCTAGCATTAATGTTCATTGATCTGGATAAATTTAAACCGGTTAACGACAGTTATGGTCATGAGACGGGTGACTGGTTGTTAAAGGCTGTCGCACAACGGATGGAAACTTGTTTGCGCGAATCAGATACGGCGGCCCGAATTGGTGGTGATGAATTTATTGTCCTATTACCTGAAATTAGACGGATCAGCGATGCAGTGGCCGTGGCTGAAAAAATTCGTGATGTATTAAATCAGCCATTTGAAATGCCCGAAGGGAAATTACTCGAAATTTCGGCTTGTATCGGTATCGCTGTTTATCCGGATCATGGCTTGACGGAAAAACAACTAATGAAAAATGGCGATACAGCCATGTATCAGGCCAAAGAGTCGGGTAGAAATCGAGTTTGGGTTTATAAACGCAATCAGGATAGTTCTATTTTGACGGAGGATGCATTAATTCGTCTGCATTGGAAAAAATCGTATGAAAGTGGTGAATATACGATTGATCTGGAGCATAAAGAGTTATTCCAGCTGGCGAGTGAATTGATTAATGCCGCAATAAACAGAGAGGAACATCCTGCTGCTTTTGAGGATGCTTTTCAGGAGCTATTGGCGCATACAGCGAAACATTTTGCCGTCGAAGAACGGATCCTTGCTGGGCTTAAATACGACGAGCTGGATGCGCATACCCGATTACACCAAGAGCTAGTGCATCGAGCACAGATACTACATCTGGCCGCGATCCATAGACAAATGTCGATGGCGGAATTGATCGATTTCATTATTGATGACTTGGTAAAAGGCCATATGTTTAAACAAGACCGCAAGTTCTATCATCTATTTAAGAAATAGATTAATTTCTCGAATCGCGATAAATCTAAACATCAACGCGTGATTTATTCAGATCAATTCTTAATAATGCCGCCTGCAAGCAGTTAATAAAACAGGAATAACAATGACAGAGATGGTTTTCGGCTTACCAGTATTAGTGTTGGCTGTTTTGCTTGCTAGCACTGCAGGCTGGTTTTTATCTTATGTCCGTTCACAAAAAATCATCGCTAACCAAGATGTGCAGATGGGGCGTTTGGAAACAGAACGCGAGTTATTGCTGGAACGTATCGAAGAGCGCGAACAACAGTTGGGGCAACGAAATCAGGAGTTGAATCAGCTCCAGCTTAAACATACGGAATTGTTACGACAACACGCGGAACTTCGCACATCGCTCAATGAAAAACAGCTGCATTTCAATGAACAACTGCGCCAATTGTCGAATAGCCGTGAGATGTTGAAAACCGAGTTTGAAAATCTGGCTAATGAAATTTTGGAGCGAAAAGGCAAAGCTTTCAAAGAACTGAATCAGGAAAATATTTATCACCTGCTTAAACCGGTACAAACCGAAATGCAGGGGTTCCGGCAAAAAGTTGAAAGCATTCATGTTGAAGAGCTGAAACAACGCAGTGAACTGCGGGCCGAACTGATTAATCTGCAAAATCTGAATCGCCAAATTACCGATCAAGCCGATAAGTTAACCAATGCATTGCAAGGGCAGAAAAAAGTGCAGGGCAACTGGGGCGAGTTGATGCTGGAGAATGTGCTGGATAATTCCGGTTTACGTTTAGGTGTCGATTATAAGCGCGAAGTCAGCTTTTCTACGGCCGAGGGGCGACAACGGCCCGATGCCATCGTGTATTTACCCCAACAAAAACACCTGATTATTGATGCTAAAACTTCGTTGGCTGCCTATACCCGTTATGTGAATGCGGAACATGATCTGGAGCGTCAGCAAGCCTTAGCGGAACACGCACAAGCAGTGAGTGCGCGCATCAATGAATTGGCTGACCGTGATTATTACAAATTGCCGGGGCTGAATTCACCAGAAGTTGTGATCATGTTTATTCCGATCGAATCAGCTTATGTAGAGGCCTTGCGATTTGATAACACGCTTTATCAGCGCGCGATTGAGCGCAATGTGCTGGTGGCAACACCCACCACGCTGTTGACCAGTCTGAACATCGTGCGTCAACTGTGGCGATTTGAAGATCAGAATAAACATACTGCGGAATTGGCAAATAGGGCAGAACGTTTTTACAGTAAATTGAATAACTTCCTGACTAGCATGCAGGAAGTGGGTAAACAGCTCGATAAAGCCAAAGGCAGCTACGAAAAAGCGTTCTCACAGCTGTATTCCGGTAAAGGCAATTTGATCAAACAAGCCGCCGAATTTAAAGATTTGGGGGTCTCGGTACAAAAAGAACTACCGGATGAATTGGTCGAACTGGCGCAATTAGAGGTAGGTGAGGAATAAAGCCCTCTTTAACCAAGAGGGCTGATGAGCGGTTTATGGCCTTAAGGCACGGGTGTCTCTGTCATCTGCAAATGATGATGTAATGCGCCGACCAGATTGGCGTCATTCATAAAATGGCAACGCACGACCTTCGGAATTGTCAGGTGCATGGGCAGGTGTTGTTCGAGATAAACTAAGTTTTGTTCAATATATTGCAATAGAAGCGGTTGTGCGCTGATGCCGCCGCCAACGGCAATAACATCAGGATCGAAGAGCGATTGTAAGTTGAAAAATTGCATAGCGAGACGATAGGTGTAGGCGTCTAGTGCTTCACAAACGTCCTCATCACCCTCATTTGCCCATTCAAATACTTGCTGTCCATTCACACTTTTTGGTGGCAGACGTTTGATGTGTTCAACGGCACGGCATAAGCCGCGGCTGCCACCGTCATGCCCCCAATAATGGTAGGGTTCGCCTTTCGCATGCCAGCTGTCAGTCAGTAAAAAACTGAGTTCACCGGCAGCAAAGTGCGATCCTTTATAAAGTTGTCCATTCAGGAAGATACCGCCGCCAACAGCGGTTCCTAACACCACAACGACCCCATTTTGGCAACCGACTAGACTCCCTTTCCACGCTTCTGCTAATGCGGCGCATTTGGCATCATTTTCAATCGTGATGGGCACAGGGCAATGCTGCTGAATATCAGCAACAATATTCCGTTTATCGTTATAGGTTAGTGAGCCGCCAGTCATGCTGTAACCTTGTTCGCTATCAATGACGCCGGGCAAACTGAAGGCAATTCCGGCTATTTGATCCTGATATTTTTTGTATAAATGGATAATCTCGGCACTAAACTCCGCAAAACTATCGGGTGGCGTTGGTACCTGACCTTTTTCTAACGTCACGGCCTGTTTATCCATTAACGCATATTTAATGGCTGAACCGCCGACATCGATAACCAAATATTTCATGGTAATGCACTCCAATGCGTTATTAATTTTCCTACCTTAATAATAGTCTATGAAGTGCTGGCGAGGTGTCTGTGACTGGGGTATCACAGAAATAACATAAGGTTACCCTCTGTGAATGAATTTTTCACAGAGGGTAGGTGGGTGTTGATTAAATAGACGCAGTAGCCGCTTGTATCAGATAACCGTTATTCCGTGCTGGCTGTGTTTTGTTGCGTTGGAATTGAATAATCAGACGATCTAAGTCATTTAAACGATCTGCCAGATCATTAATTCCAGTCATGGTGTTATGGCTGCTATTCGTTGACTCTTCCGCCAAAGATTTAATATTGAAGACATTGTGACTCAATTCTTCTGTAACCCCAGCCTGCTGATGAACAGCTTGCGCTATCTGAGAACCTGCCGCGGCAATTTCTTGCAACATGGCATCAATTTTTTCTAG
This sequence comes from uncultured Tolumonas sp., assembly GCF_963556105.2. NCBI lineage: Bacteria > Pseudomonadati > Pseudomonadota > Gammaproteobacteria > Aeromonadales > Aeromonadaceae > Tolumonas > uncultured Tolumonas sp. Next base: position 28,920 of record NZ_OY829947.1, on the reverse strand, counting down.
CACAACACCGGTACCTTTTGCTTTATCCTGACAAACAGCTGACAGCTGGCGTCCTGATTCCATGGCCTGTTCTGCTTTAGTTGCACTCGCTTGTAGCTCATGGATCATGTTTTGAATTTCATTGGTTGAGGTTTGTGTTTTGATTGCCAGTGAACGAATTTCATCAGCAACTACCGCAAATCCTCGGCCATGTTCGCCCGCCCGAGCGGCCTCAATCGCGGCATTTAATGCTAAAAGATTGGTTTGGTTGGCAATGTTATTGATCACATCAAGAACATGTTCAATTGTTCTGCAATTACCCGCTAACGCATTGATCACAGACTGAGAGCGATTAATTTCATCGTGCATACCGACAACCGCAAGGATGGTGCTATCAACACTAGCTCGGCCTTCACTCGATAAAATAGTCGCTTTATCAATGGCCTGTGATGTGTGCTCTGCACTTTCAGACACTTCGATAATGGAGTTACTCATTTCTGATACCGCAGTGGCCACCATTTCCGTTTCGGCGCGCTGCTGCTCCAGATTGCGGCTAATTGACATTACATTTTTTACATCCTCATTTGCCGCAGCCAAGATGTTATGGCTGGTTTCGCCTGTTCTAGCGACGACTGCGCGTAATTCCGCCTCATTCATTAACATAGACAGTTCAATGGCGGAGATTGAGCCTACCTTACCGGTATAAATCAATTGCATTAGTGGGTTATCAAATCGTTCTTGTGCTCTTTTACTTAATTTGCGAATACGAGATGACTGTCTATTATTTAATAACAATGCAGTCAGTACTGTGAATGCACACAAGGACATAAGAATAGGGTTAAAGCCTGATATTGCCATCCAGCTAAGTAGTAATGCATTAACAGTGAGAACGCATTGAATCAGGAACGATGATGAATAATGAGGCAAGCGAAGTTGCCACGGCGTTTGGTTGTTTTTGAGTTGAGCATAAATTTTTTCCGCGCGTCTTTTTTCTTCATCACCCGGTGAGACACGAACAGATTGGTATTCAATGATGTTTCCTTTGTTGTCTCTGATCGGCGTAACAAAAGCATTGACCCAGTAGTGATCGCCATTTTTACAGCGATTTTTGACTAAACCCATCCAGCTTTGTCCTTGGCGTATGTGTTTCCACATATCTGCAAACGCCTGCGGGGGCATATCGGGGTGGCGCACAACGTGATGTGGTTTGTTCCGTAATTCATCGAGAGTAAACCCAGCTATTTCACAGAAGCTGGCATTGGCATCCGTAATGTTACTTTGCAGGTCGGTAGTAGAAATAAGATTTAGATCTTGAGAATAGGTTCTCTCTTTTTGAGTAACTGGTTGGTTAATTTTCACTTGGTGCCTCCAGAACAAACAATGTAGCGGTCGGGCTTACATCAAATTCAGTGTTCTCAAACATTGATCTAAGTCAATTTTACTAAGCAAGTATCAAGCCAATTGAAAATAGTTACCAATATCACAGAATATTGAGTTTCTTTTGAATCTTTAGTGCAAAACGCAACGGAAGCAGGCAATTTGCAATTGCAAAATTCAGTGCTGTATCGAATCAGCAAGGGTTAGATCAAGAAAACTCAACGTATTATGACACTGATCACACATGCAGAATGTAACATGTTACATATTTTTGACTGTTACAAATTCACAACATGGATCACATAAGACGAATCACTTTGTAGGCATATTTAGCGTCACTAAAACGGTTTAGCGCGCCTTGCTCGTTACATTTGTTGTTACATTTGCAGGGCAATATCTAGACCTAAAAACACAGTGTTCCACTGTATTTGTAAGCAAGAAACCAAAACAAAGGATGATCGAATGAACATGAAGACAATGAGCTACTCTGTTCTTGCCACATTGATTGCGGCTGCATCTGCACAAGCGATGGCTGCGCCAACTGAAATTAAAGTTTGGCGTCACGATACAAATGAAAAGGAAATTACCGCTTCTAAAGCAGCAGTGGAACGCTTTAATAAGAGCCAGAACGCATACAAAGTTGTGATGGAAATGATCCCGGAAGGGGCCTATACCGAAACCATTAATGCTGCGGCATTAGCCGGTAAATTGCCATGTGCTCTGGATATGGATCAGCCTGTGGTGCCTAACTTCGCTTGGGCTGGCAATTTGGTGGAACTGGACGGCTTGCTGCCTGCTGTGCAACTGGAACAGCTCAACAGCGTGGGTAAAGGCACCTATAAAGGAAAAGTTTATTCCGTTGGTCAATATGACGTTTCATTAGCGTTGTTCTCTCGCCAAAGCATTCTGAACAAATATGGCATTCGTAAAGCCACGATTGACAAGCCATGGACAAAAGATGAATTCAACGAAATTTTAGCTAAGTTGAAAAAATCTGGCGAATTCCGTTATCCGTTTGATATCAACACCAGCTGGAGTGGTGAGTGGTATTCCTATGGTTTTGGTCCATTCCTGCAAAGTTTTGGCGGTGATGAAATCAACCGTGCTAACTACGTTGAATCTGAAGGCGTGTTAAACGGTGAAAAAGCGGTGGCTTGGGGCACTTGGATGCAGTCACTGGTTAAAAACAAATACATCGACCGCAAACCAACCGATGATAAAGGCTTCCTACAAGGCAAAGTGGCTATCCATTACAACGGCTCATGGGCTGTGGGTGACATGACTAAAGCTTACGGCGATGACTTAGCTATTATGCCAGTGCCTGATTTCGGTAATGGCCCGGTCATTGGTGGTGGTTCATGGCACTGGGGTATCAGCAAAGCCTGTCCGGATAAAGCAGGTGCAGCGAAGTGGCTGAGCTTCCTGATGCAACCGGAAGAAATTGCCGCTATGTCTAACGCGACTAGCCTGATTCCAAACACTGCTGCCGCTGCTGCAATGACTGAAAACTATAAGGCCGGTGGCAAATGGCGTGTGTTCTACGATTACTCTAAAAAATACGCCAAAATGCGCCCAGAAACCCCTGCTTACCCTGTGATCACCAGTAGTTTTGCAAAAGCGGTGAATGACATTCTGGACGGTACAAATGTTCAGGAATCGTTGGATAAAGCCGTGGAAACTATTGAGCGCAATATCCAAGACAACAACGGTTATGGCTTCACCAGCAAATAATCTGTAGTTCGGCCCGCGCAATGCGGGCCATTCCTGATGTTCAGATAGGACGTAAATGATGACCGATTCAGCATTTATTCAACCTCCGCCTGCAGTTCAGGCAAAAAAGAGTGACAGTCTGATGCGGCGTCAGCGGTATTACGGCTGGCTAATGGGCAGCCCCGCTTTTCTGGGGCTCATTCTTTTTATTTTCGTTCCCTTTATTATGGCGTTGGTACTGTCATTTAGTAATCAACGGTTGTTATCGCCAAACCCGACTGAAAATGTGGGTTTCCGTAACTACGATCGTTTGCTAGCAGTCACCGTGCTAAAACAAAATGCCCAGTATGATGAGCAACAAAAATTATTGCTGGATGAAAAAGGTGCACCGCAATTTGAACGCTTGCGCACCGTGTTGCGAAAAGACCCTTCTTATAAAGGTTACAGCGAATTATCTACGTTCACTTTTAATGAAACGCGTCTGGTGATTTTGGCAAAAGACCCGATATTCATTAAGTCATTCATTAACACGATCCAATTCGCGATATTGGTTATTCCATTGCAGTGTGGCGCGGCGTTGTTGCTGGCTTTATTGGTCAATATGGGGCTGAAAGGGACTAACTTCTTCCGAACTGCGTATTTTGCCCCCGTCGTGACATCAATGGTGGTGGTGTCGATCGTCTGGACCTTCCTTTATCACAAAGATGTCGGTCTGATTAATGAATTTCTGAGCAAAATCTCGTTTGGCATGATTGATAAGATCAATTGGCTGGGTGATCCGAAATGGGCCATGCCGGCGATTGTGATCATGTCGGCTTGGCAGGGGGCGGGTTATCAGATGCTGATCTTCCTGGCCGGTTTGCAGAATATTTCTGAAGATCTGTATGAAGCAGCTTCATTAGATGGTGCCAACAGCTGGCAGAAATTCGTCAATGTCACCTTACCGGGGCTACGCAACACCACTATCTTCGTCATTATTTCCACCACGATTGCTGCATTCGGTCTGTTCACCCAAGTGTCGGTGATGACTGCCGGGGGGCCAGCAGATTCCACGACGACGGTGATGTATCACGCGGTACGTAAAGGTTTCCGTGAGCAAGACATCGGCTATGGTTCGACCATCAGTGTGGTTTATTTCCTGGTAATTCTGGCAATTGCCATGGGTCAGAAATATTACTTCGACAAGCGGGAGAAATAAGCATGAAAAACACTTCTGCTATGGTAGATCCGGGGTTTATCTACAAACGGTTGCTGACGTATGCAGCGTTATTACTGCTGGCGTATATCTTCCTGTTCCCTTTAGTTTTTATGATCATGTCGTCATTTAAACCGGAACAACAAATTTTCGCTGATCTGTTCTCTATTCGGGCCTTGTTGCCGGTTGGGGATGTGTCGCTGAAAAACTATGTTTCCGTGTTTGAAAAAAGTGCCATTGAGACCATGTTCGTAAACTCCATGTTTATCACTGGTGCTACCGTGTTACTTGGTCTGTTGGTGAATAGTCTGGCGGCGTTTTCTTTGTCTCGTCTGCGTTGGAAAGGTCAGAACTTTGTGCTGGCAGCCATCATTGCACTGTTGATCATCCCATTCGAAGCGATCTCTGTGCCTTTGCTGATGCTGGTAGCACACCTGCCTTGGATTGGCTGGGAAAATGGTCAGATCATTCTGGAAAACTCATGGTTGAATAGCCTGCACGTGCAGATTTTACCGATGGTGGCGAACACCTTCTCTATCTTCCTGTTCTATCAATTCTTCCGTGATATTCCGAAAGACTTTGACGAAGCTGCAGCGATTGATGGTGCTACCCCTTGGCAGATCTACTGGAAGGTGATTGTGCCGATGTCCGGCCCTGTGTTTGCGACCGTCGCCATCCTGCAATTCCTCAACATGTGGAACCAGTATCTGTGGCCAATCATGGTCGTGCAGGGCGAATCAGTGCGCCCACTGCAACCAGGTATTCAGCAGTTCTTCGGCACCACAACCGAATGGGGTGAAATCATGGCTTACGCCAGTATGGTGACCATTCCTGTGTTGGTGGTGTTCCTGCTGTTCCAGAAGAAATTTGTCAGAAGTATGGCGAGCGCTGGTGTGAAAGGCTGATTTTCAGGCGCACAGACAACGATTTTTAAGAATTGATGAAATAAAGATTTCGAGAAGGATTACCAGAATGGCTGATTTAAAACTGAATAAAGTCATCAAGCGTTTCGGTGAGGTTCAAACCATTCATGGGGTGGATCTGGATATTAAACATGGTGAATTCGTGGTGTTTGTAGGCCCGTCAGGCTGCGGTAAATCCACCCTGTTGCGCATGATTGCCGGCTTGGAAACTATCTCTGATGGCGAAGTGATCATCGATGGTTTGACGGTGAATGATGTGTCGCCGTCTGATCGCGGTATCGCCATGGTGTTCCAGTCTTATGCGCTTTATCCGCACATGACGGTGAAAGAAAACATGAGTTTTGGCCTGCGCTTGGCGAAACGTCCGAAAGAAGAGATCGAACAACGGGTGGGTGAAGCTGCTCGTATTCTGAAATTGGAACCACTGCTCGATCGTTTGCCAAAACAACTTTCCGGTGGTCAACGTCAGCGTGTCGCGATTGGCCGTACCATCGTGCGTAATCCAAAAGTGTTCTTGTTCGATGAACCGTTATCGAATCTGGATGCCGAATTACGTGTACAGATGCGTGTGGAAATCTCCAAGCTGCACGAACAATTGGGCAACACCATGGTTTACGTTACCCATGATCAGGTGGAGGCCATGACCATGGCGGACAAGATTGTGGTATTGCGTGACGGTCGCGTGGAACAGGTTGGTGCACCATTAGAGTTGTATCACAACCCGGTGAACCAGTTCGTGGCTGGTTTTATCGGTTCACCACGCATGAACTTCCTCAATGCCAAAGTGCTGCAGATGGATGGAACTAAAGCTCAGCTGCAATTATCTGGCGGCGAACAATTCACCATGACTTTAGATCGGCCGGTGAAAGTTGGTGATGTATTACTGATGGGCATTCGCCCTGAACATCTGCTGATTGGCGAAGTCGGCGATATCAACATCTCTTTGAATGTGGATGTGGTGGAAGCGTTAGGGGGAACTACCTTCGCGTATACCCAATATGCCGGTGAAGATCAGGTCGTTGTCGTTACGGATGGTAGTCATATTATTCCGCGCGGCAAAACCATCGATGTGAGCTTTAAACTCGAACATGTACATCTGTTTGATACCAGCACTGCGGGCAGTCTGTTACAGCAACAGAAAGCGCCAATTGTTGCCAAAATTTTGTCTGCTGCCTGAGTGAAGAGTGAGGTAATCAATGTCAGTGAATAGAGACAAGTTACTGCATGATGTAGTAAGCCTGCTAAGTAAAAAACATGCTGGTAAAGATTTATCCGAATTTTTGGTGCGCCTCGGCGCCCAATTCGGTGAGGTATTTGCAAAATTCTCTCGCTTATATGGTGATCGGGCCGATTTCACTAATCGTTTTTCAGAACTGGTATTAGCACTGGCAGAAATGCATCTGGCGCGGGAACCTGAATTACGCGATCTCGATCGGCAGCGTGAAGAAGACAAAGACTGGATCATGAGCCCGAACTGGGTCGCTACTATGTTGTATGTCGACCGATTCAGTAAAAACCTGAAAGGCTTCATGCAAAAGATCGACTATCTGGAAGAGCTTGGTGTCAACTATGTGCATCTGATGCCGTTGTTGAAAATGCCGCAAGAAGCCAATGATGGTGGTTATGCGGTCAGTGATTATCGCACGGTCGAAAAGCGTTTTGGTTCGATGGCCGATATTCGCAATATTGCCAAAACCTTCCGTGCCAAAAACATGTTGCTGGAACTGGATCTGGTTTTAAATCATACATCTAACGAACATGAGTGGGCGAAAAAAGCCCTGCAGGGCGAGAAAGAATATCAAGACATGTATTACATGTATGATGATCGCTCAATGCCTGATGCCTTTGAACAAACACTACCGGAGATTTTTCCGGAAAACGCACCGGGTAATTTCACCTATCTGCCGACTATCAATAAGTGGGTATTTACGGTCTTTAACACCTACCAGTGGGATCTGAACTACACCAATCCGAAAGTCTTTATTGAGATGATCAAGATCCTGCTCAATTTGGCGAATCAGGGGGTAGATGTTCTGCGTCTTGATGCTGTGGCCTTTATGTGGAAAAAACTAGGCACACAGAGCCAGAACTTAGACGAAGCGCATATCCTGCTACAGCTGTTTAAGGCGTGTACCAAAATTGCGGCACCGGGTGCGATTTTCAAAGCCGAAGCAATTGTTCAGCCGATTGAAATCGTCAAATACCTCGGTGGTGGCACTGTTGATGAGTGCGAAATTGCCTATAACGCCTCTTACATGGTCTATCTGTGGGACGCGATGGCAACACAGAACAAACGTATTCTGGAACATGGTCTGCAGAATATTCCTCGCTTGCCGAAAGGTACCACGTGGATCAACTACATCCGTTGTCACGATGACATCGGTTTAGGTTATGCCGATCAGGATATTCTGGCTGCTGGTTACAATCCGTTTGATCATAAACAATTCATGATCTCCTACTACGTAGGGGAATTTGCTGGTAGCCCGGCAAAAGGCCAGCGGTTCATGTATAACCCGAAAACGCAGGATGCGCGTATTACCGGGGCGACGGCCACTTTGCTGGGTTTGGAAAAAGGGTTGGAAGAGGATAATGCAGAGCTGATTGAACAGGCGATCCGGAAAACCTTGCTGATGCACAGTGGCATTATGTCATTTGGCGGTATTCCGTTGGTTTATTACGGCGATGAATTAGCGTGCACGAATGATTATTCATTCCTGGAAGACCCAAGCAAACAGGATGATAACCGTTGGTTGAACCGCCCGATCATCGACTGGAAGAAAGCCGCAAAACGTAACGATGCTGGTACCATCGAGCATCGGGTGTTCAGTGCACTAAAACACATGATCGCATTGCGCAAATCCATCCCAGAGTTTTACAACGAAAATAACTACCAACTGGTCAAAAATGAAAATCAGCATGTATTTTCATTCCTGCGTGAACGTGACTGGCACAAAACCTTGGTACTGATGAATATGTCAGCTCAACAGCAAACGTTGTCGCAAGCTATTCTGGAACAAACTGGTTTTGGTCACTATGTCTACGACCAATATCAGCAGCAAGATATTACGCTGAATAATGGCGTGCTCACATTGGAGCCTTTCCAGTTCCTCTGGTTGAAACAGAAGTAAATCACCCCAAGTGAGATATTGGCCGCCTGCTAAAGGCGGTCTTTTTTATTTAAGGCTTTTACTCAATGACTAATGTCGGCTTTTGCCAGCCATTTTCCTGCCAGGCTTGTAGCACACTAACTATCAATGCATGGTCATCAAATTCTGGCATGCCAGAAACAGTAATTGAACCGATACAACCAGAGCCTAAAATCCGAAGCGGAAAGCTGCCACCGTGAGGTGCATAGTCACGATCCGGTAACCCCATTTTGCGCTGCAGATCTGTGTCATCTCGTTTTAAACCTAAACCGATAGCTAATGAACTGCGCTGTAAAAGTTGTACGACATTCCGTTTACGGCGCGCCCAATCGGCATTACTAGGTGCACTGCCGGGCATGGCACAGACAAATAACATCCGGCCAAAAGCTTCAATTTCAATATGTACAGCCGCTTCGTTTAATGCAGCGGCTAATTGCAATGTGCAGCCTAATTCCCACGCTAACGTTTCGTTAAATACAGGCCATTGCAGAGACTCTTCCTGTTGACGTATCTCAATCAACGAATCATTTAATTCCAGCAAGTTCATATTTTATCTCCGGATAATGTTGAGCTCATGCATGGCCTGATTTACCACTTCGTTTTTGAAGTGCTGCATCGTTGACTGCGCTCACTCACCCCAATCACATAGAATCGCTATGTGATTGGGGATTCATTCACTTGTCGCCTTGCTGCAACATCAATTACTTTGGGTATGTAAGAGTTTTCTTTTCAGGTCTATTCCTGAGCGTATTGTTCTAGTTTTTTGTTCAGTGAATCTGCTAATTCGGTTGGTTCTTCTACCAGATTTTCTTCATCCTGAAGAGGGAATACGGTTACGGCAATACCATCTTGGGTCAGACCATCGGTCCAGCGTTCCAGCCAGATCTTCAGGGTAATTGCTTGTGGTTGATAACGTGCCAGATCGCCAACAGCCCATAGTTTGGCATAGTCTGCATGTGGCCATACTGGCAGGCAGGTTTCATCATTGTCAGAGTTGAGAAACAGCAGGCCATTATCATCTTTTAATGCCCACAATTCACCGCTACGGGCGACTTTGCTGATGAAATGATCGTAGCGATAATCAGCGTTTAATCTCAGTGCCGCATTGCGTTCCAGGTCTGTCAGTTCGTAGCTCATACATTGTCTCAAAGAATAGATAGATAAGTGGTTATGATCCCATCTGTTGGTCGGCTTGTCCAAGACAGAATACGATTGCGTATTAAGTGGCGATTACAATCTGATCACGTCCTTGATTTTTAGCCTGATAAAGCGCGTTATCTGCTTGAGAATAGAGCTGTTGGTTGGTTTGATCTTCGGCCCAAGTTGCTAACCCGGCGCTGCAAGTGATTCGGATCTCGATTTGTTTCCAATTAAAACGATGATGCCGCAACACCGATAGAATGCGCTCTAATACCAACGTCGCTTCTTGCTGATCGGTGTTACCCATGATCAGAAAAAATTCCTCGCCACCAATACGGCCCAAACAATCCAATTTTCTGATCTGTTGCTGGCATAACAACGCAAACTCTTTTAACACCAGATCGCCTGCTGCATGTCCCCAAGAGTCATTCACATTTTTGAAATGGTCGAGATCAAGTACAGCCACAGATAAAGGCGAGGATTGCCTGTTGGCGCGAACTATCTCGTTATCCAGACATTCCATTACTTTGCGGCGGTTGAATAATCCCGTCAACGGGTCGCGTTCTGCAAGAAAACGCAGATTCTCTTCCTGATTTCTTTGGTCGGTGGTGTCGTATGTGATGTCGACAATTCCCGTGACATTATGGTGTTGATCAAAGCAGGGGATATAAGAGCCATGAACAAATTTAATCGGGCTGTCTTCACTCGGGCCAAGATCATCAAAATGCTGAGTTTCACCCAGTAGTGCTTTATGTATTAAATTCATATGCCGCTCTTTAAGTGTTGGCGGCAGAATGTCATTCACGTAAGAACCTTCAATGACTGAACGGGAAATACCAAGGTGTCGTTCGTAATATTGGTTGGCAATTACAAATTGAAGATTCGTATTCAGCAATGAAACAAAGCAGGGCATTGCGTCAATCATGGTTCGCAATTGGGAATATTGCAGCGCCGATAATTGCTCTTGTCTGACTTTGCGGGTGATGTTGTAAATGCAATGAACAAAACCACCGGACGGTAAAGGCTGATGTTTAAACTCTAAGGTGTCACCATCATGCTTGACCTGTGTGTAATGTAGCTGGTGCTCTGCAATTGCTTTATTAAGTTCAATAAACCAAAGTCGTGATAACCCTTGTGTGTCGCTCCATGCAGACAGTAGCTCGATGTAATTGATGGGGTGCGGGCTTGGGTATTCTAAGGAAAACAGTTTTTGACAGAAGGCGTTGTAATAACCTAGCACGCCCTGTGCATCAACAAATAACACTCCATGATCCACAACGTTAAGATATTCTTCGGCATTAAAATCAAGAGGTGGTAGCCGTGGAGATGGCGAGTTAGGTGTTGTCATTACTGATCCCTATGAATCATCCTGAAATTTTTTCCTCTTAACGTAAAGAATAGAACGCTTCTTTAGATAAGATCAGGGTTTCAGAGTCAATTTTGCTCGAATGGCTTATTTATTCGCCACATAGAATCTAAGTGTCAAAAAAGGCTTGCTTGTTTCGAGCTCTCTGACTAATATCCGCCCCACTGACGCGGGATGGAGCAGCTCGGTAGCTCGTCGGGCTCATAACCCGAAGGTCGTAGGTTCAAATCCTGCTCCCGCAACCAAATCAGAAAAGGCCGCTTTTAAAGCGGCCTTTTTTATTATTCCAATTTCTATAATTGCTTCAATCGCTGCTCTTGTCTTGAGCCTCTGTGGTATTTAATTCAGTTTCTTCCAGCCATTCCTGCCAGACAGCTATTAGCACCGCCAATATGACCGGGCCAAGAAATAACCCCACTAAACCGAATGCGGTCAATCCACCGAGTACGCCAAACATGACCAGTAAAAACGGAATTCGGGTTGCATTACTGATCACCATAGGCCGAACTAAATTATCTACGGAGCTGACCGCTAAGGTTCCCCATAAAAACAGAATAATGCCATCAAGATAATTTCCTTCTGCTAATAAAAGTACCGATATAGTCACCCAAACAAAAGGCGCACCGAATGGAATTAATGCAGCTAGTGCTGTTAATGCACCCAGCAGCATCGGGGCGGGAATGCCGGTCCACCAATATCCGAGACCTGCGACAAAACCTTGAGCCAATGCGGTAGCGATTAGCCCCCAAACGACGGCTTTTGTCATTCCACCGACGGCTGTCAGATAGTTGTCGATCCGAGCACCAAGGAAACGAAATAACACCTGATGAACTTGCCTCAAGACATGGTTGCCATCCCGAAACAAGAAAAAGAGCGTGATCAGTGCAAAGCCCATCTTGGCGGCATTACGCCCCATGTCGCCTAGAACGGTTACTAGTTGATTTGAGCCTTCGCTAATCCATGTTGAGATTTTAGCCTGAAAGGCTGCCGGGTTAGCGGTCATTTGGGTAAACAGATCGTTTAGCCAATTCCCCAACCAAGGCAATGTACGAATATATTTAGGTAGTTCAGGCTGGGCTTGCGTCAATCGGCCACTCAGCTCGGCAAAGACCAAACTCACCTCATTCTTTAGTAACGAAAGCATCCACAATGTTGGTAATACGAATGCTGTCGTGAGCAAGAGCGTCATGAGTAATGCACTCAGCGTTTTACTCTGATGAATATATTTTCGTATTAGTAAAAAGAGCGGCCAGGTGGCATAGGCAATGATCATGGCCCAAGCAACGGGAACAATAAAAGGCTGCAGTACGATATAACCGAGGATGAGTAAGCCGCCTAATAATAAGCCAACAATCGTGCGGCGCATAAAACGAGCGGTGACCTGATCAAGCATGGTAATTCCCTGCTAAGTCATGAATTGTAGAAAACCATTTTTGCATCAACATAATTATAGTGATGGATATTTTTGCATGATGCTTATTCTCCGAGCTATCGCTTGAATGGAATAAACTGTTGTCATAAAAATGTAATAAATGAAGTTGCTGGTATAGTCTAAAATCAGAATTTAGTTACAAATACAGAGGGTCATAGTTTCCTATGTCTATTAATCGTTCATTACGTAGTCAATTGCTTACATTGCAAGGAGCTAGCGTCCTCCTCGTCATTATTATTGCATTATTTTGTTTCCGATATTTGTCACAAGCTGTTACCGCTTATAGTGACCTGATGTCTGGAACGCTTAAGTCCTCTCAAATGGTAGATACTGCAAATCTGGAGTTTAAAATTCAGGTGCAGGAATGGAAAAACGTTCTTTTACGAGGACGCAAGCCGGAGAGTCTGGATAAATACTGGAAGCAGTTTGAGTCTCAGGAATCGAAAGTTAATGCTCAATTGACGGCATTACAAACATTGGCTACAAATCAAAATGACCCGGCGTTAGTTTCTCAAATAAAAGAACTGCTGGATGAACATACACAATTAGGTATTGCCTATCGTAAGGGCAAAGATATTTTTTTAGCGGCCGGCGCTGATCCAGCTGTAGGAGACAAAGCGGTAACGGGTATTGACCGTGGTGCAAGTGACAAAATGTCTGCACTGGTTAAATTGTTACATGGAAAAGCTGACAAAGAATCATTACTTATTCGTGAACATGCTAATAAAGCTATTTTCCTTGGTATTGCTACTATTATTGCCTCGAGTGTCTTGGTGATTTTATTTGGTATCTGGCTGATCAATAGCCGGATTATTAATCCTATCCGTGATGTGATTGGTTATATAACGCAACTCAGTCAGGGTCATTTCGAACGTGGCTTCCAGATCCAAAGGCAAGATGAATTAGGTTCATTGGCTAAAGCGGCTAATATCCTGCGCGATTCTTTATTGGGTACATTCACCCAACTGACACAAAGTATCGATCAGCTCGATCAATCCAGTTCAAAACTAAAAAGCACCTCCAGTATTATGGCTGGCAGTGCCCGTGATCAATTAGAGCGGACTGATTTGGTCGCGACAGCAATGCATGAAATGTCTGCCACTGCTCAGGATGTAGCGAATAGCGCAGAGACAGCGGCTGTCGCTGCAAATCAAGCTGATCGCGCAGCGCAAGAGGGCGAACAGGTGATGCAGTCAACCATCACCATGATTACCCGAATGAGTGGTGAAATAGAAAATACAGCCGGCGTTATTCAGCAGTTAGATGAAGATAGTCGCCGGATCAGCACGGTATTAGAAGTGATCCGCAATATTGCCGAACAGACTAATTTACTTGCATTAAACGCGGCCATTGAAGCCGCAAGAGCAGGTGAACATGGGCGTGGTTTCGCGGTTGTTGCGGATGAGGTTCGCACATTGGCAAAACGTACCGCAGATTCTACGGCTGAAATTAATACCATCATCACGACCGTACAGAGCGGAACGAAAGATGCGGTACAGGCTATTGCGAGTAGTCGGTTATTGAGTGGTGATAGTGTTGAAAAAGTCACTGAAGCGGGTGATATGTTGCAACAAATTACGACAGCAATCAGTGAAATTCATAATATGACTCAACAGATAGCCACTGCCGCTGAGGAACAAACATCGGTCGTTGAAGATATTTCACGCAACTTAATTGAGATTAAAGATATTGCTACTGACAATCAGGACAATGCGAATGTGACGGAAGGTGCGAGTCATCAATTACATACGATTTCGTCTGAATTGCATCAGACGATGCATAAACTGATGAACTAATCGGTATTTTTCTATCATCGTGGCACCAAGCGCCCATCGATCAAATGGATTTGCCGATCAGCCACTTTGGCAAATTCTGCATCGTGTGTTACGGCGATAATTGCACACTGATGATTTTGGGAAAGATCATGCAATATGGTGCGGACATTTACACTCGATTTAGTGTCCAACGCACCCGTGGGTTCATCGGCCAAAATCAACACGGGATCATTTGCTAAGGCTCGGGCAACGGCGACTCGCTGTCGTTGTCCGCCGGAAAGCTGGCAGGGTAATTTATGCTGATGCTCTTGCATGCCCAGATTTTCCAGCAACTGACTGGCCTTCTGTTTTGCTTGTTGTTCAGAAAGCTGACCCAGTTTCCGCATTGGTAACATGACATTTTCCAGCGAAGAGAATTCTGCCAGCAGGAAATGAAACTGAAAGACAAAACCAATTCGCTGTAGCCGGATCTGGGCGAGTCGATTATCGCTAAACTGGCTGGTTTCTTCCTCATCCAACCATAATTTGCCGGAAGTGGGCGAATCCAGCAGACCAAGCAGATACAGTAACGACGATTTGCCCGAACCGGAAGGGCCCATAATCGCCACGAACTCGCTTTGCCCAATGGTAATATCGATATCCTGCACCAGCGTCACCGGTATTTCATTGGGTAAGATCCGAGTGAGTTTTTCTGTGCGCAGGACATTTTTCATTCGGCACCTCGCAAAATATCAACTGGCCGAACGCGGCCGCCTTTACGTGCGGGTAACCAGGCGGCAAATAAAGCTGATAGCATCGCAAAGGTGATGGCAATCCAGATCTGGTCAGGGCTCCAATCAATGGGTAAGAAGGCGCGAGTCGTATTAAACGGGCTTTTAATGGCAATTCGGCTTAAGCCATACATAAACGACAGGCCGACTACCGAACCAGAAATACTGCCGATCAACCCCAAGATGGCGCCTTCAATCAGAAATATTCGCTCAATGTCGCGAGCCTCAAAACCAATTGATTTCAAAATGGCGATATCTTTGGTTTTTTCCAGCACGACGGTAGAGATGACGTTATAAATACCAAACGAAGCGACAAGTAAGATGGCACTGACCACGCTATACATGATCAGATTGCGGATCAGCACCAGATTCATCAGATCCTGACTGGCTTCCTGCCAGGACTGGGTTTTATAACCGAGTTCCTGTTCAATTTGATGGGCAACCACTGCCGATTGCTGTGGGTCTTGCAGTTTTAAGATAAACCGATTGGCGACATTTGGGCGTTCCAGCAGGTTTTGTACCCGATTCAATAATGCAAAGGTTTGCGACTCATCATAGTTAGTGGTGCCGGTATTAAATAGGCCGACAATTTTCATCAGATGTATCGTCCCGGATGGTGATGTGATGGAAAGCTTATCGCCCATTTTGAGTTGGAATTTATCGGCCAAACCGACGCCAATAATGATGCCATTGGGGTTCGCAGACAGGCTATCAAGCGAACCTGCCACAAAATAATGCTCGATCCGGCTGACGTTTTTCATCTGCTCTGGTTTTATACCGGTAATAGAAACGCCGCGCGTCATACCAGCGAATGATGCGATCACTTGTCCTTGTAATACTGCCGCAATTTGTAAATCCGTGCGGCAGGCAATTAACGCTAATTTCTCTTTATATTGCCGGATGCCGCGTAGCTCGGTTCGCGGTTTCATACCATGAATATCGGCAATAGCGGTGGGGAAGGCGATCTGGATCGGTTGCTGGCGTGGGTTTCGATATTCGTCATACACGGTGACATGCGGTGAGTTATCAACTAACCGTTGCATGAAGTCGTTTTCTGAACCGCGCATCATGGCTGAGATCGCGAGAAAGAACGAGACGCCTAAGGTAATGCCAAGCACGGAAACAATGGTTTGTCGCCGCCGCGATAATAAATGACTGATTGCGATGGAAGCGGCAAGGCTCATGACTGCGCCCCCGAAATTTCCTGCATTTTAGCATTAACGGGTTGGTTTGCTTTTAAAGAGAGTGGCGGGTCAACAATGAGTAGATCCTGTTCAGAAATGCCTTCTATTATTTCTGTTTTATCCGCATTTTTTGCCCCGATTTTCACCGGTTGCTGCACGGCTTTACCTGCTTTGAACAGCCAGACTGTGTTATTAATCAATGCAGAATTCGGGACCAACAGTGCATGTTCTCGTTGTGCGGTGATGATATTGGCTTCTGCTGTCATGCCGATTAACAGCGGAATACTGGCTGGTAAAATAACCCGCACCCGATAACTGCGAGTCACCGCGTCACCTTTCGGTGTGATATCGGAAACGGTGGCATGAAAAACTTGCCCTGCAAAAGCATCGGTGGTGATCAACACCGGCTGACCAGATTTAACGGCAGGAATATCTTCTTCATCCACATCGACGACTAAACGCAGTGGTGTATCGGCCTTCCGAAGATAAAACACCGGCTGATTAACCGGAATGAAATCGCCGACTTCACCATCACGGCGAATGACCTCACCATCAACGGGGCTGAATAAGGTCAGTGAGTTAACCTGCACTTGGAAACGTTGGGTGACGGCTTTTGCGGCATTGGCATCGGCTCGCGCTTGTTCCAGCAATTCAATACTGGTAGCACCGCGTTGATATAATTTTTCCATCCGGGAAACATGCTGTTCCGCATTGAGCTGGCGAATGCGCATTTCCTGCAGATTGGCTTGTAATTCTGCATCATCAAACCGGGCGAGGATCTGACCCGTTTTGACTTTTACACCTTCATCCGCTGTTAATGCAACTAAGCGAGCTGCCCGCTCAGGAGCAATGCGAACGGTCACGCTCGATTCGACTG
Organism: uncultured Tolumonas sp.; assembly: GCF_963556105.2. Classification (NCBI taxonomy): domain Bacteria; kingdom Pseudomonadati; phylum Pseudomonadota; class Gammaproteobacteria; order Aeromonadales; family Aeromonadaceae; genus Tolumonas; species uncultured Tolumonas sp. Next base: position 12,046 of record NZ_OY829947.1, on the reverse strand, counting down.
TGCCAGTGGCATATACCGCCTCTATCGCTTGACCGCGACCGGGGTGGGTAACCATGACGGATAGCGTTTTTTGAAAGTAAAAGATACCTGCTGCTACCAATAGCAAAAGCACTAAGAAACTCGCTATCTTGCGCCAGGTCAACACAGGCTTCCCCTGATTTCATTCAAGTCTCCACTAAGTATAGTTAGTGTTGATTTCAGCGTAGTGAGCTGGGGCGTGTTCATTTAAATTAGGAATTGTTAATTTAAGTAAACTATACTTATGGTGTCATTCACCTGAATGCGAACGACTCTTTTTCTCTTCGTAAAGTAGAGGAATTTAAAATGCTATCAAATATGCTTGTTAAGTTTGCATTGGTCGGTTTGGTATTGCTTCCGTTTGCCGGTTTGGCCGCAGAAAAAGCAACACCCGCCGTACCAGCTACTAAAGCTGTACCGGCGACACCAACCGCGCCAGCGACGCCTGCAGTGCCAGCTGAAAAAGAGACTATCTTTGGTTATCAGCTAATGACGGTGGAAGAGCGAACTGCTTTTCACACACAAATGCGAAATGCCGCCACTGATGAAGAACGTCAGAAAATCCGTCTCGAACATCGCAAACTGATGCTGGAACGCGCCAAAGCCAAAGGCGTGACTTTATCCGATACACCAATGATGAATTAGTCAGGGTATTGGTAGTGGTAAAGCAACCGGCATGGGAATGGGGGGCGGAATGATGAATAACAGCGGTAAAGGATCTGGAAAAGCTAAAAACTAACAGCATCAAGGCCGAGAGTATAATAACAATCCGAAGTCAGACCCTTGGTCGGCTTCGGATTGTTATGGAATCATATGTATCGGCGTATTTCAAGCAAAATAACTGATTCTAATTGTGCTCCACCTATTTACTTCGTGCTGATGTTGCGAATGGGCTGACATGATCCAGAAAATACTTCACTTTTTGCAATAACCCTCACATCGCTCGACATCGGTGGTTTCTGGTGACCATCTCGTGTATCGAGCGTCAGAGTAGTTCAATCCGATTAACCCAAGGTGAGTACACAGGTTGAAACAGTAACTCAAATTCTGGATTGTTCTTGAGCCATATCTGTGTCTTTTGACTTTTATGGATCACGTAATTATCAAGAACCAGAATGATTTTTTTCGCCCGACGGTAATGCCGTTTCAGCTTTTCCAGTAGTTGAATAAATAATTCTGAATCCTTACTCAATCCAGTGGTGTAAATCACCTTACCAGTCTGACTATTGAGAGCCCGGGCAACATAGTGTTTTTCGTTTTTCCCTGGTGTGGGAATGTGTTTTTGCTGATGGCGCCGCATCCAGTCTGCGCCGATTTTAGGGTTCAGGTCGATGTCTGCTTCATCGACATAAATAACGGGCTCATCAACAGAATTACTTTATAATGCATTGTTTATTAATGCTATTTTCTCATCGCGATGCGGGTCCCGAATATGAAATATCGGTGCAGCCCTGCGCCAGACAATACCTATTTTAGGTAGCCAGCGGCGAATGGTAGAAGATGCAATCTTGAGTTCAGGACACATCCGTTGGATTAATGATGCAAAAAGTTCTGAACTCCAACGTGAGCGTTGATAACCAAAATCTTCAGGCGAAAACTGAATAAGTAGCTCCAGAATGAGTCGAATTTGTTGGTATGGCAAAGAACAAAATCGCCCGTGTTGTTTACTTTCGAGTCCGGTAATACCACATTCCTGATACCAACCGAGCCATCGTTGAATAGAGGAACGAGCTGCGGCAGTCAGTTGATGAACCATCGAAACGGTATGTCCTCTGATGCTGCAGCGGTCAGACATCGAGCATGTTCTTTATCGTTGGTTTTATGAATGACTTTTTCGATGCACCTGCGTTTGGCACGGGATAAAACAGTTAACATAGCGCTAACTCGGTTTTGGGCGGTTGTTTAGTTTGGCGACGATATGATCGCATAACTAAAACAGAGTTACTCCCACCAAGTGATCAACATTTCGGAACAGTTATTTAGAGGAAGCAACCCGAGATATAAGCGCTTACTTAATGAGCTATTACAACTGGGAGAGACCACATAGTCATAATAACGGTATTTTACCAGCAAAAGAAGAGAATCGGCTTAATTTACTGTCCGACATTAGTTGACCGCTACAGGATGATGCTATATTTATTTCAAATAAGCTTTTATTTTTCATGAGAATTAACTCCATACTCTATCTATAATTGTAAATAATCGCTAAAATAAATTCATTTAAAATGAATTTATTTTTCAAATTAGATAAATTAACGATATTTGATTTGGCTTGAACTATAGCTTTAGTGGAGATGTCAAATAACATGAAATTTCTTTTTATTCATCAAAATTTCCCTGGCCAATTTCGGCATGTTGCTAAAGCATTAGCTGCTGATGAAATGAATATGGTTGTTGCTATAGGCGATATAGCAAACATTAAAAACAGACCTTTATTACATCCGAATATTCAGATGTTTGGCTATGAATCAAACTCTCGTTGTGGTAAAGAGACACATCATTATATTCGTGACTTTGAAGGGCATATTCGTCGTGGTCAGAATGTATTTCGTTTGGCTGTTGATTTGAAGAATAAAGGTTTTTATCCTGACGTCATTATTGTTCATCCAGGGTGGGGGGAGGCAATATTTATGAGGGATATATTCCCAGATGCCAGACATATTAATTATTTTGAATATTATTATCAGAGTGTGGGTGGTGATGTTGGTTTTGACCCAGAATTTCCATCTACTTTGGATGATCAACTTAAAGCAAGAGTCAAAAATAGTACGCAATTAATTAGTCTTGTATCTTCAGATCAGGGGTTGTCGCCAACTCAATGGCAAAAAGAAAGGTATCCTAAGGAATTTCATTCAAAAATTAGAGTAATACATGAAGGCATTGATACAAATTATCTTAAACCGGATGCAAATGCTTGGATAAAAATTGGAGAAAGACAGTTTAGAGTTGGCGATGAGGTAGTTACGTATGTGGCTAGGAATCTAGAACCTTACCGTGGGTTTCATTGTTTTATGAGATCAATACCAAAATTGCAATCTTTACGACCAGATGCTCATATACTAATAGTCGGCGGTGATGATGTAAGTTATGGGCGTCGTGCTGTTCATTTCTCTACTTATCGTGAGCAATACATTCAAGAACTAGATGGATATGTTGACTGGTCGAAAGTTCATTTCCTAGGTAAATTGCCATATGTAGACTATTTGAAAATATTACAAATTTCGGCTGCTCATGTTTATTTAACGTACCCTTTTGTTCTTTCTTGGTCTATGTTAGAAGCAATGTCGGTAGGATGTATATTAATTGCTTCAGCAACAACGCCAGTGAAAGAAGTTATAACTGATGGACAAAATGGTTTTTTGGTAGATTTTTTCAATAGTAATTATCTAGCAGAAAAAATTGCAGAAGTACTCGCTGAACCATCAAAATGCAGCAGAATAAGAACATTAGCTAGGCAAGCAATTATTGACAAATACGATCTTTTTTCACATTGCTTACCAGAGATGATTAGTTTTCTTAAAGATGAATAATAGGGTCTATGTAAAAATAGGTTCTGATAACCATCTTTGATGTTAAAAATATAATCAAAGATGGCTTTTATTTGGCGAATTAAACTTGGTTATTGTAATAAGTTTTCAATTTTCTGTAGTTCATTTTTATTCATTTCCCCAATGGAAACTTTTAATTTTACTAGACTTAATAACATGGTTAGTTTTGTATTTAATAAGTCACGTTTGGCTGAAAAAACGCGCTCTTGTGCATCTAGTACATCAATAGTTGAACGAGTACCTGCTTGCAATCCTTTTTCTGCGGAGAGAACTGCTTTTTGATTTGAACGTATCGCTGAAAGTAAAGCTTTACATTTTTGCCATCCACTTGAAACACCGAGATAATAACGTTCAACATCTAGAGTTACTTGTTGTCGCGCCGTATCCAAATCAATTTGGCTTTTATTCAACAGTGCTAATGATTTTTGACTATAGGCATTAACACCACCACCTGCATATATCGGAATATCAATAGTAAGAGCAATAGTCTTATCTGTTCTATCCTGAGTACTATTGATTTGATCTATGTTAGTTCTACTAAGTTGTCCTGCTATTGCAACTTTTGGAGTATGCCCTGCTTTTTGCTGAATTAAATTATATTTAGCCAAGCTAACAGTGGCAGTTCTTATTGCTATGATAGGACTTTTTCTATAAGCCATATCTCGCCAATAACTATAATTTTCATCAGCTTTAATCAATGAGTTTTCAGGTATTTTTTCAGAAGAAGACATTAAACTATCAGGCCATTGACCTATTTGATTTGCAAGCTCTCTTTGGCTGTTTTGTAATTGAGCTGAAAGTTCAATTTGTTGAGATAAAATTAAATCCAATCTAGCTTGTGCTTCATCAATGTCAGTAATTGTACCTTCACCTGCATTAAATAAGCCTTTAGTTTGTTTTACTAAACCTTCTATCGATTTTTGTTGCGCTTCGGATAGTGTTATTTCATGTTGTATTTTTAATACATTAAAATAATTCTCTACGAGACGACTGAAGAAATTCTGCTCTTCAGCTAAATACTGTTCTTCACCAATTAATGATTTTATTTCTCCCTGATTGTAAAGGGCTATGCGTTCCAAATCAAAAATAGGTTGGCGTAATGTAATAGTGCTGCTTCTGCTTGAGTAGTCATTATTACTACTATAATTCTTATTCCCAGTAATAGTGTTTTGATCTAAGTCAGTAACACCTGTTGATTTAATCACTTTGCCACCAAAGCTTAGAGTTGGGAGCAGATAAGATAAACCAATATCTTCTTCTTTTTTTGCTGCATCTAAAGCAAATCTTGCTGATTGCAGTTGAGCATCAGATTTATATGCATCGTCAAAAGCATTAATAAGGGTAATTGCATTACATTTATCTATCAGGAAAAAAATACTGATAAAGAAAATTAAATTACGCATTTTAATCTTCCTTAAAAGAGCTAAGAACTCTACGAGAAAAAGGTTTAATTAGGTAGTTAATCATAGTTCGTTCTCCCGTGATGACTACGGCATCAACTGGCATACCTGGACGTATATCTATTTTTTTCTGTTTTAAGTCATTTAAACTCTTTGGGGTTAGTGTGATTTCTGCAACAAAATAAGGTTGTCTTGTCGCATCATCAATTAATTGATCTGCTGATACCGTTCTAACCTCGCCTTCAAGTTTTGGTGTCTCTACACGGTTCAAACTTGAAAAATGTAAATCAACCTTTAATCCTGGTTTTAATTTATCCAGAACAATAGATGAAAATTTCGCCTCAACAATTAATGGACTATTATTCGGCACAATATCCATTATATGTTGTCCTGCACTAAGGACTCCACCGTCTGTATGCACTTTTAAGCCAACTATTTGTCCTGATGTGGGCGATTTTATTTCAGTGTGCTCTACCTCAAATTGAGCTGATTTAAGACGATCTGCAAGGCTATTTACATCTTTACTTACATCAGATAATTGTGTTTCAACTTCTTTACGAAATGTTTGTTTGTTTAAAAGTATTTTAAGTTGAGTTTCAGCAATCAATTGTTGTGTTTTTCCTATATTTGATAGGTCTTCAGCTAATTGAGCTGTTAATTGTGCTGAGTTTCGCTCTGCTTCTAATAATTTATTTCTGGCAACATATCCATCTTTTGCTAAATCTTTAAGACCCATTAACTCTTGAGTTTGAAAGTTTAATTGTTCATTATGGCTTTTCTTTATGGTTATATATCCGTTTAATTGTTCTTTTAATCCATCTAAATTTCTATTTAATATGGCTAAAGTACTCTCAAATTCTGATTTTCTTGTTTGAAACTGTTGGTTTTGCAGTTCAATTAGTGCATTTATTCGTGGATCTGAATTTAGTTTTGTTAACTCTATTGGCCAGGATATTTCTTTTTTATTTGTTTGTTCTGCTTGTAGTCTAATTTGAGTTGCACGTGCAATACTCCATTGAGTCATAATTATATTTAATTGTGACTCTGCTTGTACTTTACTTAGTTGTATTAGCACTTGATTTTCCGAAACCAAATCACCTTCTCGTACTTTAAGTGATTCAATCGCTCCACCAGTTAAGGCTTGAACCTCTTTTCTTTCTCCGGAAATTCGGACGGTTCCTGTTCCTGAAATACCTTGATCTAGTGGAGCAATAAAAGCCCACAATAGAAAACTACCAAAGCCAAGCAGCAATAAAGTCAAACCAAATATAATTGGTTTTTTTGTATTTGTATCAGGCTTAAAGTCTAATAACTCTTTTTCAATCATTATGACTACTCTATTAATTATGCGTGATTGGTTTGTTTTCTTGCATTTGCAATAGATTGAAGTACTTGGTCTCTGGGGCCAAATAACTGAGGCATTCCATCTTTCAAAAGCAATAATTTATCAACAGAAGCAACAATACTCGGACGATGAGTGATTAATACTACAGTGGATTTTGCTGCTTTTAGTGCCAATATTGCTGAAACAAGAGCAGCTTCTCCTTGGTCATCTAAATTAGAGTTTGGTTCATCAAGAACGATCAACGCAGGCATCCGATATACGGCTCGAGCTAAGCCAATTCGTTGTTTTTGCCCACCAGAAAGTCCAAATCCTCCTGCACCTAAGTTAGTATCATAACCATTAGGTAAATGAAGAATCATTTCATGGACTCCAGCCAATTTAGCGGCAGCAATAACTTGTTCTGAGTCAACGTCATTAAATCGAGCTATATTTTCTGCGACAGAACCATTAAAAAGTTCTATATCCTGAGGAAGATATCCCATATGTATGCCCAGTCGGTCGCGGCTCCATTGTTGTATATCTGCATTATCAATTCGAACTGTACCTTGTTGAGGTCGCCACACACCAACTAACGCTCGTGCCAAGGTTGATTTCCCTGATGCAGAGGGGCCTATTACACCTAAAATTTCGCCTGGCGCTAAATTGAAAGTTACATTTCGTAAGCTGAATTGTTTAGTCCCTGGAGGTGCAATACTGACATGTTCGACCGTGAGGGCACCTTCAGGTGCTAATAAATCCATGGGTAAAGAGCGAGCAGGATATTCTTGAAGAAGTTTAAGCAATCGCGTGTAACTACTGCGAACCCCCGCTAATTGTTTCCATGTACCTATAGCTTGTTCTACAGGAGCCATAGCGCGACCCAAAACAATTGAACAGGCTATCATCATGCCACCTGTGATTTGGTTTTCAATAACCAATATTGCCCCAACACCTAAGGCCATTGATTGCCAGCTAATTCTGATAAAGCGTGTAAGTGCACCAATTCGGCCATTCTTATCACTAGCGTCTGCTTGAAGTACGATTATTTTTTGTTGAAGAACATACCAGCGTTTCTGCAAGTTGTTCAGCATTCCCATTGATTCGATAACTTCTGCATTTTGTAATGTGCTATTAGCATAATTTCCTGCGAATGCTGCAAGTTGGTTTGCTTCTGATAATTGTTTTTTTGTTGCGATTTCATTCCAAAAAGCGAGTCCTAGCAGAAGTAATATTCCCGCCAAAGTAAAAAAACCTAAGATTGGATGGAAAAGAAATGCAACAAAAAGATATATTGGTAGCCAAGGCACATCAAAAAAAGCAAATAGGCCATTGCCGGTAACAAACTGGCGAATTGTAGCAAGGTCTCCCAGCAGTTGTGCTGGGTTGCTGGATGTTTCGCGTAAATTTCTTTCAAATGAAGCCGTGAACACTCGAGGGCTTAAGGTTACATCTAAACCTGCACTCACACGTACTAGAATCATAGCGCGTATCCATTCAAGCAGACTCATTAACAAGAATAGCCCTAAAGTGATGATAGTAAGCATTATTAATGTCATTTCACTTCGGCTAGATAACACCCGATCGTATACCTGCATCATATAAATTGATGGAAGTAGCATTAGCAGGTTGATTACACCACTGAACATCGCTAATGCCCCAAATGCCCGTTTGTAAGACATTAATGCATTAGCTATTTCATTGCTTGGAGTGAAGGATAAACGCATGATTTTGGTGCCTTGAATTATATTTAGTATGAGTGCTTTGAAGTAGGAGGTATAGGCTATCAGAGGATGAGCTAAATATTTATTTTTTTTTGAGAAAATACTGATATTGAACAATTATTTCATTATTCCTCCGATCTACTCGGAGGATAAATACGGAACGAATACTTAAATTTTTTGTTCATTGCCAATAGTCAGTGAGGGCGGGTGAAAAGAATTGAGCAAGTGATGTATGCGACAATAAAAAATTTCGAGTTAAAACTTTTTCATTTGATTTAGATCATTTTGTAATCAAAAAAATAGAACCCAGCTTAAAAAACCACCTCCGTATACCATACTTTACTTGATGGTGCAAGAGGTCTAGTTGGCTATGCCTCTGCAGAATGAAATAGCACTATTTTGTTTGATAGGTTTAGGCGGTTCCTGAAATTTGTTTGGAATTTAGAGATCTAAGCTTACCAGACTATATAAGGAGATGGTTATGGCATTCACAGCAACTACAGGGAATGACACATATACTTCCCTATTTAATACTACTGCTGAAGTTAATGGGTTAGATGGAACTGATACATTAATCATGAATTGGAGTGCTGCAACTGGCCCCATTCGTTATTATTCTAGCTACGGCTGGGGTTATTTTACTGATGATGTGTACAGTGGTATTGGTTTCTATAACTTTGAAAAATTCAATATTACAGGAGGTTCCGGTTCAGATGACCTGCGGGGCGGAGATCAAGCTGATACAATCACTGGAGGAGGTGGTGATGATGTAATTCGAAGTTATCTTGGGGCTGACACCCTGGATGGGGGGGCAGGAAAAGATACTTGGGTTATTGATTACACTAGTATTAACAGCAATGTGGAAGTGACTTTAGGCTCGGGCGGTGTTCAAACGACTGTTGCGGTTACTGGTACTAAACTGGCGAATATTGAGGCAGTTAATATTACTACAGGCATCGGTGCGGATAACATTAATACCGGTTATATGCAGGGCGATGATGTTATAAATACTGGCAATGGTAATGACACTATTGCATCAGGTCTTGGTAATGATGTGTTGAATGCCAGTGATGGTATCGACTTACTTTCGATGGATTATTCATCTGCTCTGGAGAATATAAAACTTGTTGACTGGGGTTATGGGTGGTGGCGTTATCAGAATGGGGAAGAACCCACAGCCACTATTCAGTTTTATGGTTTTGAGCGATTTAACCTTACGGGGGGAGCTGGTGATGACTATCTTCGAGGGGGGGCGGATACTGATACACTAATTGGTGGGGCAGGAAATGACACTCTTGTCGGTTATGGTGCCGTTGATAAAATTGATGGCGGATCAGGAACTGACACTTGGGTTGTTGATTATAGTAGTGTGCTAAATTCAACGGTTGACCTACTCAGTGCTGCAGACACTATTGTGGGCTCCAATTTTCAAAGCTCAAGCACTGGTGCCAAATTCAAAAATATTGAACAACTGAATATTACTACAGGTGCAGGTAATGATGTTGTCCGTGCAAATAGTGCTGCATTTAATGATTCAATTACAACTGGCGATGGTAACGACACTATCACAGTTGGCCGTGGTCAAGATGTATTGAATGCGGGCAATGGTGATGACTTAGTTAATATGGATTGGTCAGCATCTACAGGGACAATTACGTTTTCAGATCAAGGATATGGTTGGTATCGTTTTCAGTCTGTTGATGGTAATCAGCTGGATTACTACGGTATTGAACGATTTAATCTTATTGGTGGCGCTGGGAACGATACACTTCGCGGATTTGGAGGTAATGACACTCTAAACGGTGGAAATGGAGATGATTTTCTTATTTCCGATGCGGGGCTTGCTGTTATAGATGGCGGTGCGGGTATAGATCGGTGGCAGGCAGATTTATCCGCCAGCTTGCTAAATGTTTCTATTACGTTATCAACGGGGCAAACCGTTGCTCAGGGGACAGCCGCTGGGTTATCTATTAATAAAGTGGAAAGCCTTAACCTGACAACTGGCGCTGGGAACGATGTTGTAAACACTTCTGGATATGTTCTCAATGATGTAGTGAGTCTTTCAGGTGGCGATGACGCAGTTAATCTTGGTCGAGGAATTGACCAAGCCAATGGTGGCGATGGTATCGATAGACTTGTGGTTGACTATAGCAGCTCAACGAGTTCAGTGCAAAGAACGGATACTGGCTATGGATGGTTAAAATATGGAAACTTACAAGGAACAGATTCCGTTAATTTTTATTCATTTGAAAAATTTGATCTCAGAGGAGGAAGCGGCAGCGACTATCTAATAGGTGCTGCGAATAACGATAATCTAGTCGGTAATGCGGGCAATGATGTGTTACAGGGCGTCGCGGGTATTGATACTATCAATGGTGGTACTGGTGTTGATCGCTGGATTGCTGATTATAGTGCACTAACAACAGCTATAAGTTTCACTTTAGATGCTACAGGCTCTGGTTCTGTAACTGGTGTTGGAACTACCGTTGCAGGTATTGAGAGTATCTCTCTAACATCTGGGCTTGCTAATGATTATATAAGTACAGCTGCACTGAATTATAATGATGTCATTAATGCAAGTGATGGAGCTGACACTGTTAAAACTGGTGGTGGGCGAGACAGTGCAAATGGTGGAAATGGTACAGACTTGCTGGTTTTTAACTTCTCTAGTTCTTCAAGTAGCGTTATCGGACAGGACCAAGGGTATGGCTGGTACCGTTATTATGATACTGCTGAAAAAAATTCCGTTAGTTTCTATTCTTTTGAAAAATTGAATATGACGGGAGGGGCGGGCGCCGATCGCCTCTATTCATGGGATGGCGATGACACCATTCAAGGCGGGGGTGGTAACGATATATTAAATGCCAGTGCGGGGTCTGATGTATTATTCGGCGGTTCAGGCAGTGATATATTTGGTATTAATGTTGGTAATGGTGTTGACTGGATTCGAGATGCAGAGGTCAGTGATATTATTCGCGTTGCCGGACGAACATTTTCTGGTGTAGTTGCTAGCGGAACAGGTGGCACTGTGCTGGCAAATCAGGTGCAGATGTCATATAGCAGTGCCGACAATGTCACCACTTTATTTGTTGGTGCAGATGCTACTGCGGGCGCAGATCTGGCCATTAAACTCACAGGTCAATTCGCAACATCCGCATTCACCCTGTCAGGTCAAGATATCAAAGTTACTTCTGCTATGTTAAATCCTTATGTTGGTTCTAATTCGGATGACACTATTAATGGTGGAACAGGTAATGATTCGTTAATGGGATTAGCCGGAAATGACCTATTAAATGGAGGAGCTGGTAACGATACCATGGTGGGTGGAACAGGTAATGATACCTATGTTGTTGACTCGACAGGTGATGTTGTAACTGAAACAAGCACTCTTACAACAGAAATTGATACTGTACAATCATCCATAAGTTATACGCTGGGTAATTACCTTGAAAAACTGACATTGACTGGAACCGGTGCGATTAATGGCGCTGGCAATAGTTTGGCAAATACACTAACTGGTAATACAGCCGTGAATACACTCACTGGTGGTTCAGGTAATGACCTGTTATATGGTAATGCAGGTGACGATGTACTAGTTGGTGGTATTGGTGTAGATACATTATCTGGTGGCACAGGAGCTGACAGCTTTGACTTTAATGCGTTATCTGAGTTGGGGCTTGGTACAACCCGAGATGTTATATCTGACTTTAAGGTGATAGAGTTAGATAAAATTGACCTGTCGGGCATTGATGCTAATACTGTTTTGGCTGGTGATCAGGCTTTCAGTTTTGTTACTGTGTTTAGCTCAACCGACGCAACAGGGCAGATCCGATTCGCTAGTGGTGTATTACAAATTAGTACTGATGCTGATGTTTCGGCAGAGTATGAAATAGCACTGACTGGTGTAACGACCTTAGCAGCTGACAGTTTCATATTATAAAATAATAAACATTAAAAAGGCCTCGTTTAAAAACGAGGCCTTAATTCAATTAATTTACCGTCATAAGCAAATCGTGTTTTTCTAAGCGATAAACG
>NZ_OY829946.1 GCF_963556105.2 uncultured Tolumonas sp. | reverse complement strand
CTGTACGGATACCCATTTTGCGACCACAGGTCGGGCAATCGATATCTATCAGTACAACCTGATTGCTCCGCATTCCGCCCATATCGCCTTCGGCTTTTTGCAGATCGGCTTTAAATTCGGAATAGAAACTATCCAGCTGTTTATGCCAGTCTAAATTGCCTTGGGCAATATTATCCAACGAGCTTTCCATTTGCGCCGTGAAGTCATAACTCATCAGGTCAGTGAAACTTTCCACTAACCGATCGGTGACGATTTCACCCATTTTTTCAGCATAAAAACGACGGGCTTCGACTTTCACATAACCACGATCTTGGATCGTGGAAATAATCGATGCGTAGGTTGACGGACGGCCGATGCCACGTTTTTCCAGCTCTTTAACCAACGCCGCTTCCGTGAAACGTGCTGGCGGTTTGGTGAAATGTTGTTTAGGGTCCAGTTTAACCAGTTGTAATACATCGCCAGCCGAGACATTAGGCAACTCAATATCATCACCTTTACGACCCATTGGTGGTAATGCTTTAGTCCAACCGGCAAAACGTAAAATACGGCCTTTGGCTTTCAATTCGAAATCAGCGGCAGTCACGGTCAATGTGCTGGTGTCATATTGAGCCGGTGTCATCTGACAGGCCACAAACTGGCGCCAGATCAGGTCGTACAAACGAACAGCATCCGCTTCCATATCTTTTAACGCGTCGGCTTTCACTTCAACGTTTGATGGACGGATCGCTTCGTGTGCTTCCTGTGCATTGGCTTTCGAACCATACGTCAGCGGATCTTTCGGCAGATATTTTTTACCGAATTGCTGTTCGATATAGTCACGAACCGCAACCACCGCTTCCTGACTCAAGTTGGTAGAGTCAGTACGCATATAGGTAATGTGACCTGCTTCGTACAAACGCTGCGCCATCATCATGGTCTTCTTCACACCAAAACTCAGCCGTGTACTGGCCGCTTGTTGTAAGGTAGAAGTAATGAATGGTGCAGAAGGTTTGCTGCTGGTCGGTTTATCTTCGCGATCACGCACTGTATAGGCAGCATTTTTTAATGCCTGTACAGCAGCCATGGCTTGCTGTTCGTTCTTCGGATCGAACGATTTGCCCTGCTGCGAGGTAACCTGCAGACGCAGAGCTTCACGAGCAGGGGTTTGTGTATCTGCATGAATATCCCAGTACTCTTCCGGCACAAAGGCTTTAATTTCACGCTCTTTTTCAACAATCAAACGCAGGGCTACCGATTGCACCCGGCCCGCAGAAAGGCCACGTGCAATTTTCTTCCACAGTAATGGGGAAACCATATACCCCACCACGCGGTCGAGGAAACGACGTGCTTGCTGCGCATTAACGCGTTCAATATTCAACAGACCAGGATGAGAGAAGGCTTCCTGGATTGCTGTTTTGGTAATTTCGTTAAACACCACTCGTTTGAAGCGTGACTCATCACCGCCGATCAGTTCACGCAGATGCCAGGCAATCGCTTCCCCTTCTCTATCCAAGTCGGTTGCGAGATAGATGGTGTCAGCTTGTGCCGCTAATGCGCGAAGTTCAGCAACGACTTTTTCTTTGCCGGGAAGTATTTCATAACGGGCTTTCCAGCCATGTTCCGGATCGATCCCCATGCGGGAAACCAGCGAAGAGTACTCTTTTTTCGCTTTATCCGCGGCATCAAGACGAACGCCTTTTTTTGCGCCTTCCTTTTTATCAGCTGCAGTTGATGCGCTACCACTTGTTGGCAGATCGCGCACATGACCAACACTGGATTTGACGACGAAGTCTTTACCCAGATATTTGTTGATAGTTTTGGCTTTTGCCGGGGACTCTACAATGACCAGTGCTTTGCCCATATGACCGACGGTTTCCTTATTAGCACGCAAAAATTAAGCAATGTTTATAGCTTCGCCTGAATCAGGCGAAGTCTCTTCTTTTTATAAAATGGTTGGAGCTTCAGTGATAATCAACTTTTATTTACATTTAAACGGCAAAATTCTCATTCTTGAACACTAAAAAGGGATCTTACAGGTCTCAATGATACGATAAACGGCTTTTTCGACAGCTAATGAAGCTGCGTTCGAGAAACGATCCGCCAGACCTTTTTTCGCTTGATAAGTCACTTTAATCACCTGCTTTTGATCAAACTGAGACAGCAAGTAATCGTCACTGGTACGCAGCTCATCGACCACACCTAATTTTTTCGCTTCTGCAGCCAACCAATGTTCACCGGTCGCAATTTGATCAATATCCATACGCGGGCGATGTTCGCTAACGAACTGTTTAAATTGCTGATGAACGGTTTCCAGCTCTTCACGGAATTTCTCGCGTGCTTTGTCGTCGTTCTCACCAAAAATAGTCAAGGTACGTTTGAACTGACCTGCCGTGTGCAATTCGATATCTACATCGTGTTTTTTTAACAAGCGGTTAAAATTCGGCATCTGCGCGACAACGCCGATAGAACCGACAATGGCAAAGGGGGCTGCGATAATTTTTTGTGCTACACACGCCATCATATAACCGCCACTGGCAGCTACTTTGTCGATGGCCACAGTCAAAAAATAACCCGCGGTCACGAATGCGTTGTAACTGCGAAGCCCCCAAGCCATAACCGTGCACAACACCACCACCCGATTCCACCCGAACCAGCACTTCATCTTCACTTTTCGCCATGGTTAACACAGCGGTGATTTCTTCACGCAGTGACGACACTTCCTTTGCATCCATTCCACCTTTAAAATCGATCAGGAACAGACGTGGTTTATTGGTATCCGGCGCATTTTTTTTCTTCGCTTTAAGTTCTTTCTTCTGCTGCTTGGCATACTCTTTACGTTGTTCTTTATTGAGTAATGCTTCGGTCAAATGCACTTTGTTCTGCTGATAGTCAGCGGAAAGGTCTGTAATATCCAATTCACCACGGCGGGTCTTGTGACGAGCAATTGCAGATACGATAGCGATCACACCCAAGGCAATGACCAGAACAAGTGTGATACTCTTTACAGCAAATAAACCATAATCATAAATAAATGCCATTCATGCTCTCCTGAAAATGTAAAACTGCTGCATTCTACGCGGTTAGACCAGCAGACAAAATCACTACTTCCGCATGATTGGCTTAGAAATAGCGATAATTATTGGAGACGATGGAATGTTTCGTCCAAAAAGCACACTCGAGCAGTGGCGTATCTTTCAGGCAGTCGTCGAACACGGCGGTTATGCTCAGGCAGCAGAAAAACTGAATAAAAGCCAGTCATCTCTGAATCATGCTATTGCCAAATTACAACAAACGCTGGGTGTGGCTTTACTGGAAGTCAGAGGACGTAAAGCCTATCTGACCGATGCGGGCGATATGTTTTTGCGTCGGGCCAAACTCATGAATCAGCAAATGCAGGAATTAGAGCTGCTGGCCCACAACATTCATCAAGGCTGGGAAGCGGAAATTCGCTTTGCTGTAGAAATAGCCCATCCGCGGCGGCCACTCAATCGCGCCTTGCAGAATTACTATCCGCTATCCCGCGGTACTCATTTACAGATGTTTGATACGGTTTTGAGTGGCACAGAAGAATTCATCCGTGAGCAAAAAGCCGATATCGTGATTTGTGGCCATGTTCCGAAGGGATTTCTGGCCGAGCCATTAGCAGAAGTAACGTTTGTCGCTGTTTGTCATCCACAACATCCGTTAGCATTAGAAGCAAGAATGCTCAGTGCCGATGAATTGACCCAACAACTGCAAATTGTGATTCGGGATACCGCAAAAAATCCGAAAGAAATTGACGGGCTGGCTGAAAGCCGAACAACGCTGGACCGTAACCAGCATGCACGAAGCCATAGAGATCCTGCTGGCAGGAATGGGCTTTGCCTGGTTGCCGTTGCATCTCGTAGAGGGTTTTATCCAGCGTCAGCAATTGCATCGTCTGCCATTACGTGAAGGAAATGAACGAAAAATTTTCACGCACTTGGTTGTTCCTGCTCCCGAACGTCTGGGCCCAAGTGCGAATTGTTTGCTGGAGTGTCTGCGTTTGTCACACCCACTGACGGCGGCTTACTGGCAAAATAATAAAAAATCGACCGCAATTGAGATCAGTTCACCGTCGATTTAATGTCTACAACGTGCTGATCCGCCATACAGACAGCATGGCAAAAATTGACAAAATCAATGCACAGATAAACACACCTTGAAAATGGAACCATTCAGTAATGGTTCCTGCCAGCATACCGGCAACAATGCCGCCACAACGAATACTGTTACTAAATAACGTTGAAGCCTGTCCTGGGTGACCGGGTAACAGATCCTGAAAACAAGTCATACCGATGCCTGCTAAAATGCCTATAAACAGTGCATTCAGTATCTGCGCCAGAAACAGCCATAATTGCTGTTGTGATAGCAATAACAACAGATAAAAAGCGACTGCTGATATCGCTGAGATCAACAATAACTTGCGATTACCAAGGCGCGCACTGTAGCGTCCGGCAAGCAGCATCACCGGGATCTCCAACCCTGCCGCTAACCCCATCAGCCACCCTGCCAACCCCTGCGACCAATGTAATGCCTTCCCGATATAAAGTGGCATAGTAATCAAATACATGCTGTTACATGTCCACAATAAGAATGAACTCAGAAACAACAAACATAAGCGCGAATTTTGCCAAATACTGCCAGACATCGGGTCTGTGGGCGTTTGTTTTCTTGGTATTACCGGTAAGTAACGTGCAACAACCCAGACGCACAACAAATACAAAACAGCCACACCGCAAAACAGCCGCGTGAAATCAAAATGCGCAACAATGAAAAATGCGAGCGGTGGGCCAATCACCCAGGCTAATGAAAACTGTGCGCGCATGACGGTACTAAAGGTTACTGCTTGTTTATTTTTAGCATCGGTATATTCGCGCGCTAATGCATACAGCTGCGGTGTGATCGAACCACAAAAACTCATCAGCACGATACCCATACTGGCTAATACAGCATAATGACGATCAAAAGCATAGAGCAAACTACCAATAACCCCCGCTATACCACAGACTGTAATCAACGATTTACGGCTGCGCATTTTGTCAGAGTAATTCGCTAATAATTGCCCGATGATGATCCCCATAACCGCGTTGGTAGTAAAAAATGCACCAACCAATAATGGACGCACATGCAATTCATCACTCAAAAACAGACTCAAGACGGGAACCAAAAATGCAATCGCTAACCCAGTAAGGAAAGTTACGCCCATAAAACTCAGTTCAACTGCGTTTTGTAAAAAAGAAGGTAATATCCGTTTCATTCGCTTTTCATTTCCTCTTGCACCACTTATTGATTCCCCCTAGAGTGACCATTCTTTGAATTCGATAACAATCACAGGGATGCAGCATGTTTGATTTCGATAAGCAGATTGATCGCCGCGGCACAAACAGTCTGAAATGGAATAAATATAAAGACCAGGATGTTATTCCATTATGGGTCGCCGATACCGACTTTATGGCACCACAAGGTGTTATTGATGCTTTGCAACTGCGCATTGCTCACGGCGTATTCGGCTATAGTCGCCCGTCCCCTCGCCTCATTGAACTGATTATCGAACGGATGCAGCAACGCTATGGCTGGAAAATTGAACCGGAATGGCTGCTGTTCATGCCCGGTGTTGTGCCTGGTCTGAACTTTGGTATCAAAGCATGGTGCCGTCCAGAACAGCATGTTATCACACCCAATCCGGTCTATTACCCGTTTCTGCATGCGCCGGAATATAACGATCGCCCAGTCAGTCTGCTGCCGATGCAGTTGGTTAATGACCGCTGGTTACCTGATTTTGACACGTTTGAACAACAAGCTAAAACGGCTGATGTGTTACTGCTCTGCAACCCGCATAACCCTGGCGGTACCGTCTTTACCCGCGAAGAATTAACCCGAATTGCAGATATTGCTCTTCGAAATGACCTCGTGGTGATTTCAGATGAAATTCATTGCGACTTACTTCTGGAACCCAATGTGAAGCATATTCCTTTTGCTTCATTATCACCCGAAGCTGCAGCACGTAGTGCTGTGTTAATGGCGCCAAGCAAAACATTTAATATCGCTGGTTTATGCAGCTCTTTTGCAATCATTCCGGATAACCGTTTGCGTTTTAAACTTCAACAAGCCATGCGTGGGTTAATGGCCGATAATAACTTGATCGGTCTGGTCGCTGCAGAAGCAGCGTATGAACATGGTGAAGCGTGGTTACAAACACAGCTGGATTATTTGCGCGGAAACCGAGACTTAGTTGCCAGCACGTTGGGTCAATTATCAGGGATCAAAATCGCTAAACTGGAAGCGACATATTTAGCATGGATTGATGTTTCTGGTCTGCAACTTGATGATCCTATTGCTACTTTTGAAGCAGGCGGTGTTGGTTTATCCCCTGGTGCTCAGTTTGGCGACAAACGATTTGTTCGCTTGAATTTTGGCTGCAGCCGCGAGCTGCTGCAAAAGGCGTTGGATCGAATGGTAAAAGTGATTCAAACGGCACGGCTGGTAGTTCAGCAGTAAAACAGGGATAATCCTCCCTTGCACACTATACACAACTACAGGAAAAACTATGTCTTGCATGCGTTTCTTTAGCGTACGTTTGACAAACGCACTGACATGGATGTGTCTGACATTAGGAATCAGCAGCAGTGCTTTCGCTGCTGCTCCGGTTAATCTTACGATTTCAACTGGAAGTGTTTCTGGTGTTTACTATCCAGCCGGCGGAGCGATCTGCAGATTGCTGAATAAGAGTCAGAAACAACACCAGCTACGTTGTTCGGTGACAACCAGTGAAGGTTCTATTGCTAATATTCAAAAACTTCGTAATAACGAAGTACCCTTAGCTATTGTTCAGTCAGACATTGAGCAACATGCTTTCACCGGGGCTACTGAATTTGCGCAAAGTGGTCCAATGCCTCAGTTAAGAGCTTTATTTAGTCTTTATTCCGAAGCATTCACTTTAGTCGTTCGGGAAGATAGCCATATTTCTCAGCTTTCAGATCTGGTCAGTAAACGCGTTGATATCGGAAATCCTGGTTCTGGTGAACGAGCCACGATGGAATTACTCATGCAACAGCTAAACTGGAAACAAACGGATTTTTCGCAAATCTCTGGTTTACATGCTGACGAACGGGCTCAAGCATTGTGTGACAACCAAATTGACGCTTTTGTTTATGTCGCCGGACATCCTAACGGTGCTATCAGAGAAGCCACCAATAGCTGTGATGCCAAGTTGTTGCCACTTCCACCGGAACAAATTGCCAGCATATTGAAAGCTCATCCTGAGTATAGTGCTGCCACTATTCCTGGTGGTTTATACCGTGATAACGACACCGACACTGCGACTATTGGTGTTACAGCTACTTTGTTAACCACCGATAAGCTTGACGATGAAACTGCCTATCAGGTTGTTAAAGCTGCGATGGAAAATCTGGAGCAGCTGGAGAGAAGTCATCCGGCACTTAAAGGGTTAAACCCCGAAAATATGACGCATGTCGGTTTAACTGTGCCACTACACCCAGGTGCAGCACGTTATTACCGCGAACATAATATTAAAATGTAACCATTTTCAGTGTAACGATGCGATTTCTGAATAAATTGCATTAAAGATAAGGCCAGCCAGATAGCTGGCCTTATCTTTTTGGATCATGCTGTATGTTAATCGTGATGACGACGGTCACTTGCCTGCGCCAACAATTGTTTACTCTCTTTCAGGAATTGTTGTGCGTAATCACCGAAGTAGGCCGAGACTTCCTCAAAATGAGAAATAAAGGCTTGTCGATCGCCCTTCTCCAACCGCTGGATCGCTTCGCCCATCCGTTGATGATAACGACGGATCAGCACCAGATTTTGCTCAGAGGAAAGAATGATATCTGCATACAATGCCGGATCTTGTGCAAACAGACGCCCAACCATAGCCAATTCCAAACGATAGATCGGGGAACTTAACGCCAGCAGACATTTGATATCTGCTTTTTCCTCAAACAAATGATAACCATAGGCATAAGTCGTGAAATGACGTAATGCCTGAATAAAACTCATGGCATCGTCGTGCTCTTTTGCCGTAACGTTTTGTAGACGAGCACCCCAGATCTGCATCTGTTCCAGTAACCACTGATATTGCTCGGCTCCCCGGCCATCGCAACAAACAATAACCTGTTTCGCCAAACTGGTGATATCCGGGCCAAACATCGGATGCAAACCCAGCACCGGGCCCGCATGTACAGCCAGCATGTGCTCTAATGGTTTTTGTTTAATACTGGTAATATCGACGAGCAGGCAATCAGCTGGCAAATTATTCAGTTGATCAATAATCTGACAAGAGATGTCGATTGGTACAGCCACTAATACCAAACTAGCATCAGATAACAAGGTATCGGCTTGTGCCCAATCATTTTTTTCCAGCACATCAACTTGATAACCAGAAAGACGAAACATCTGAACAAACAGCCGACCCAACTGACCGTTACCACCCACCACAACAATACGGCGTAAATCTGGTTTTACACATTTGAAACCAGAATCGTTTTCACTGCTGTATGATTCACGCATAACACGGCGCAAAACATCTTCAATCAGATCAGCGGGAATACCAACCGATTCAGCTTCTGCCCGGCGGCTGGCCAGCATAGCAGCTTCACGATCGGGGGCATAAACAGGTATACCGTATCGGCTTTTAACTTCCCCTACTCCGGCAACCAATTTCAGACGTTGTGCCAGAAGATCAACCAGTTGCTTATCAACATGATCGATTTGATCACGCAACGCATTCAGCTCTTCATTCATCCGTGTGCTTCCATTAAAAAAACTCCGGCCATCGGGCCGGAGTACATTATGCATTGTGTTCAGGTTCAGAGTCGATCTTTCAACGGCTCTTTCAGCTCTTCAAAGCAACCGGCCAGCAATTTTTCAGTAGCATGCCAGTCGATACAAGCATCAGTGATCGATACACCGTAGGTCATATCACATTTTGGCTGCTCACTTGATTGAGCGCCTTCACCAATGTTGGATTCCAGCATGATCCCAATAATCGATTTGTTACCATCCTGGATCTGGCGAATGACGTTTTCAGCAACCAGTGGCTGTAAGCGATGGTTTTTATTTGAATTACCATGGCTGCAGTCAACAACCAGACTGGCCGGCAGTTTCGCTTTTGCCAACTCTTGTTCTGCTAAAGCAACATTAACTGAATCATAATTTGGCTGTTTACCGCCACGTAAAATCACATGACCATCCGGGTTACCTTGGGTCTGTAATAATGCCACCTGACCCTGCTGGTTGATCCCCATGAAGGTATGAGAAGACGAAGCCGCTTTCAATGCATTGATAGCAGTATCCAGATTACCGTCAGTCCCGTTTTTAAAACCAACTGGCATTGACAGACCTGATGCCATTTCACGGTGCGTCTGTGACTCGGTAGTACGTGCACCGATCGCTGACCAGCTGAACAGATCGGCCAGATATTGTGGGCTGATAGGATCTAATGCTTCCGTTGCCAACGGCAGACGCAGCTCACCCAA
Source organism: uncultured Tolumonas sp. (assembly GCF_963556105.2). Taxonomy (NCBI): domain Bacteria; kingdom Pseudomonadati; phylum Pseudomonadota; class Gammaproteobacteria; order Aeromonadales; family Aeromonadaceae; genus Tolumonas; species uncultured Tolumonas sp. Next base: position 22,222 of record NZ_OY829946.1, on the reverse strand, counting down.
CCAGCTTAGCAGTTCACGTGCTTTCTGCAGACCCAGTTCAATATCGAAGGTACCATCGATATTCGGATCGTTAATAAATCCTTTCCAACCAACAGTCGTACGTGGTTTTTCAAAGTAAACACGCATCACGATATACAGAGTGTCAGAATATTTATCATGCAGCGCTTTCAGACGTGTCGCATAGTCTTTAGCGGCATCCATATCATGGATTGAACAAGGACCACAGATAACCAGCAAACGGTGATCTTGATGATGTACGATATCGGCGATCTGGCGACGTGCATCGGCGATAAAGGACAATGTATCTTCAGAAACCGGTACTTTGGCTTTCAGTTCTTCAGGGGTCAGTAATACTTTTTCTGATTGGATATGAACATTATTCAGCGAATCTTTCTGCATGATAGCACCACACTGTAAACTAATCTTTACACCAATACCGCATCTTGAATTTTAATCATGTATTGACATAATTCTGAATTAGCACTAGCTCCAACGACAAAATACCAGTATCAGCCAGTTTTGCAAGCCCTAAAAAAAGAGCAGTCCGAAGACTGCTCTATATTTTTACAGATATCGGAAATATTTTATTCTCGTTCTTTTACATACGCAGTACCTAACGCTTTTGGTGCCACCGCTTTACCTATAAAACCGGCCAATAGGAATACGGTCAGCAGATAAGGCATAGCTTCGATGATTTGCACAGGAATCGCATGGCCTGCAATTTCAACACCCTGCAGACGAATTGCCAGTGCATCGAGGAAACCAAACAACAAACAGGCACTCATTGCCGTCCACGGACGCCATTTTCCAAACACCAATGCAGCTAACGCCATGTAGCCCTTACCGGCACTCATATTTGGAATAAATTGGGCGGTCTGAGCCAGCGACAGATAAGCCCCACCCAGACCGGCAAGAAAACCACAGATCAGGATCGCGCTATAACGTAACCGGATAACTGAAATCCCAGCGGTATCAACGGCAGCCGGAGCTTCACCAACAGCACGTAACCGCAAACCAAAACGGGTGCGATATAAAATCCACCACGCGGCAGGTACCGCCAACAATGCGATATATTCGAGAACAGTGTGCCCGCTCAGTAACTCCGAATACAATTGGCCAATCACCGGCACATCATGCAGTTCTTTTTCCAACGGAAAATGCAATGGTGCAAAACGAGCCGCGCCATCTAACGCCGGCGTCTGACCACCTTGGTCAAACCAGTAACGACCCAGCGTTACCGTTAACCCTGCCGCCAGAATATTAACCGCCATGCCACTGACGACCTGATCACCACGATGAGTGATAGTAGCGAAACCATGTAACAGCGACATGGCAATGGAAACCAAAACCCCCGCCGCAACACCTTCCCAAGCCGAACCGGTCACCGAAGCTGTTGCCGCCCCAGCAAAGGCGGAAGCCAGCAAATTCCCTTCCAAACCGATATTTACCACACCAGAACGCTCACAGAACAGACCTGCTAACGCCGCAAATATCAATGGAGTAGCCACACGGATGGTTGAGTCCAGCATTAATATCAATGTTTCGTACATTATGCGGCCTCCTGCTTGCTGGTGAGTTTCAGATATAAGGCTTCCAACTTCGGTTTAAACATGTGTTCCAATGCGCCGGAGAACAAGATCACCAATCCTTGCAACACCACAACAATGTTCCGGTCAACACCATATTCAAAGCTGAGTTCTGCTCCGCCCTGATAGAGAAAACCAAACAACACACTGGCTAGTATGACGCCGATTGGGTGATTACGTCCCATCAACGCTACAGCGATACCCGTAAAGCCAAAGCCTTCAACATAGTTCAGTTTGATCTGGTGCAATTCACCTTGAATAACATTCAGCGCAAAAAAACCAGCCAGCATTCCTGATAATGCCATCGCCATGATGGTGACTTTGGAATAAGAGATACCGGCATAGCCTGCAGCCTGCACGTTCGCACCGACAGAGCGGATCTGATAACCCCAACGGGTATACCAAAGGAAAACCCACACAAATACTGCACACAGTAATGCCCACAGTAAGCTGACATTTACCGGGCTTTCTGGCATATCAATACCAATCAGACCCAATACTGAATGAACCTTCGGTAACCAACTAGCTTCAGCGAATACGGCACTTTCCGGCGCCATGGTACTGGCCGGTTTTAGCACATCAACCAACAGATAGGCCATCAGCGAAGAAGCGATAAAATTGAACATAATAGTTGTGATAACGATATGACTACCACGCTTGGCTTGCAGATAAGCAGGTATAAACGCCCATGCCGCGCCAAACAAACCGCCCGCAATCGCAGCTAATGGTAATAACAATACCAACGGTAATTTATCGCCGAACCACAAACAGACTAAACCAACGCCTAATCCGCCCACATAAGCTTGCCCTTCACCGCCGATATTGAATAGCCCAGCATGATAAGCAACGGCTACGGCTAATCCGGTAAAGATAAAACCGGTCGCATAATAGAGGGTGAAGCCGATGCCTTCGGCATTACCGAAAGAGCCCTCCCACATCACTTTGACCGCATCGAGTGGATTAATATCGATGTAATAAAATAATAAGCCTGAAACAGCGAATGCCATTAACAGGTTGACCAGCGGAATAACGCCGACGTTGATCCAAAGCGGGATCCGTTGTTGACTCATGCTTGAACCTCTTGTTGCGCCTGCAAATGATCAGGAATGATATTGGCCATCATTAAGCCCAGTGTTTTTTCATCAGCCTGAGCCGCAGAGACTTCACCGACAATTGCACCATCAAACATCACCAGAATACGATCAGACAGTGAAAGAATTTCATCCAACTCAACTGATACCAATAACACGGCTTTCCCCGCATCACGCATGGCAATCACTTGTTTGTGAATAAACTCGATAGCACCAATGTCTACCCCACGTGTTGGCTGACCAATCAGCAAGACATCAGGGTTCTTTTCCACTTCACGGGCGATGACCAATTTCTGCTGATTACCGCCGGAAAAATTGGCCGTTTTTAATTGCGGATTGGCTGGGCGCACATCCCACTTATCCATTTTTTCCTGACAATCGCGCAGAATAGCGTTCTTATCTTGTAAGAGACCCCGGTTATACATCGCATGATTGTGATAACCCATGATGAAGGCTTCTTGTGCGGAAAACTTATTGATCAGGCCCATTTTGTGCCGATCTTCTGGTACATGCCCCAGACCATAGTCACGGATCTCACCCGCATCAGCAGGGTTATTGGCATCAATTTGATGGGAACCAATAGAGAATGAACCACTGGCTGGTTTGATAATGCCACTGAGTAGTTCCAGCAATTCCGACTGACCATTTCCTGATACGCCGGCAATACCAACGACTTCACCCGCGCGGACATTGAAGGAAACCGATTTGATTCGTTCAATACCACTGGCATCGACATAACGTAGCTTGTCAGCTTGCAGCAGTACATCGCCCACTTGTGTGTCTTCTTTATCGACCGTCAGACGAACTTTGCGCCCTACCATTAACTCGGCCAGATCTTCACGAGAAGTGTTTACCGTCGCAACATGCGCGACCATTTCACCACGACGCATGACAGAAACCTGATCGGTGATTGCCATGATTTCACGCAGTTTGTGTGTAATCAAAATAACCGTTGTGCCCTGTTCTTTCAGTTTTGCCAGAATAGCAAACAGATGTTCGGCTTCCTGCGGGGTCAACACGCCTGTTGGTTCATCCAAGATCAGAATTTCGGCACCACGATAGAGCGCTTTCAGGATTTCTACGCGCTGTTGTAAACCCACTGGCAAGTCTTCAACCACTGCGTCAAGCGGTACGTCCAAGCCATATTGTGCGGCCAGCTCTTTCAGTTTCTTTTTCGCCGCCGCCAGACTTGGCGCCAGCGTAAAACCTTGTTCCACACCGAGAATGATGTTTTCTAATACTGTGAAGGTGTTCACCAACATAAAATGCTGATGCACCATGCCGATACCGGCGGCAATCGCATCCTGCGATCCCCCAGGCTTATAAGGAGCACCTTTGACTTTCATCTCGCCACTATCGGCGTGATAAAAACCGTAGATGATGCTCATTAATGTCGATTTCCCTGCACCGTTTTCCCCAACGATGCCATGGATCGAGCCTTTCCGAACCTGCAGGTCAATATGCTTATTGGCGTGAACTTCGCCAAATCGCTTATCAACACCGCTCAGTTCTAACGCATATGAGTCTAATTGCGCCACAGTATGATTTCCAGAACACGGGTTAATAAATACACGAAACCGGCCCTGATGGCCGGTTCCGGTTTAGCTAAAAAAGAGTGGATCAATATTTACAGGTGTTGTCAGCCATATAATCGTGGATCTTGATTTTACCCGCGATGATATCTTTCTTGATGCTGTCCATTTTGGTTTTCATTTCCGGCGTGATCAGCTTGGCATTATTTTCATCTTGCGCCCAATCTACACCACCTTCAGCCAAACCCAGTGCTTTCACACCGCCAGTCCATTTACCTTGAGCTGATTCATCCCAGCTCTGGAATGCAGCCAAACCAACACTTTTCACCATTGAGGTCAGCATAGTGCCTGGGTGCAAATGGTTTTGGTTGGAATCCACACCGATTGCCAGCTTGCCAGCATCTTTCGCAGCTTGATAAACGCCCAGACCAGTGCCACCAGCAGCAGCATAAACAACGTCTGCACCTTTAGAGAATTGAGTTTTAGCCAGTTCCGCACCTTTAGCAGGGTCAGCAAACGCAGCAGGAGTAGAACCAGTCATGTTCTGGAATACTTCGGCTTTCGGGTTAATGTATTTAGCGCCCTGCTCATAACCACATTCGAATTTGCGGATCAGCGGAATATCCATACCGCCAACGAAACCGACTTTGCCAGTTTTAGAGGCTTGAGCCGCTAAAGCGCCAACCAGGAAAGAACCTTCGTGTTCTTTAAATACCACTGATTGCACGTTTGGTTTATCAACGACTGAGTCAATAATAGTGAATTGAATTTTTGGGAATTCAGCAGCAACTTTTTCGACAGAAGATGAGAAGTTAAAACCGACTGCCACGATCGGACTATAACCACGACTGGCTAAACGACGCAGACCCTGTTCACGTTGTGCTTCGTTTTGTGGTTCAAATTCTTTAACGGTGATTTTTTTAGCTTTTTTATATTCTTCAACACCACCACGGAAAACGGCTTCGTTGAACGATTTATCAAATTTACCTGCTGTATCATAAATAACAGCTGGTTCTGCTGCTTTAGCATGAGCGCTTAAAGCTGTCAGAGTAAACGTTGCTACAGCTGCCATTTTCAGAATCTTATTCATCTTCTTATCCTTCCAGGTTAATCGGCCTGAGCCCGATTCGGGCACAATATATAAGTCTATGAAGTACAGAGTTTTGGTCAAGTTTTTTACCTTAAAACTTGCTGTTCCAGCGCTTTATTGTAAAAAAATGAGCTACTACAAAGTTAACGACTTTAACTCTCCCTACAATGGGGCACACCAAATGAACCTCTCACCATTATGAGCCTTCAACAAATCACACTTATCGTTTCATTATTGCAGCAGATGTGTGTCTATGTGGTTATCGTCTATCTGTTAAGTAAAACGCCACTTTTTCAGCCGCTCACTCAAGTTACCATTAGTCTGCCTAATAAAATTCTCTGCTACTTAACGTTTTCTGCTTTTTGCATTATGGGCACCTATTTTGGTCTGAAAATCGATAACTCGATCGCCAATACCCGCGCTACCGGTGCCGTATTAGGAGGCATTGTCGGCGGGCCTGTAGTCGGATTTCTAGTCGGCTTAACCGGTGGTGTTCATCGTTACAGCCTTGGCGGTTTTACCTCCTTTGCATGTATGATTTCGACCATCGCTGAAGGTTTGTTGGGCGGTTTAGTACATCGCTATTTCCTGCAACGTCGACGGCCCGATCAACTGTTTAACCCGTGGGTCGTTTTCTCGGTCGCCGTCGTTGCCGAATGTATGCAAATGGGTATTATTTTGTTATTAGCCCGCCCGTTCGATCAAGCGTGGCATCTGGTGCAAAACATTGCGCTTCCCATGATGCTAGCGAACAGCTTCGGAGCCGCCATTTTGATGCGTATGTTGCTCGACCGCCGCGCTATGTATGAAAAATATTCCGTTGCTTTCTCTGCCCGCGCCTTAAAAATAGCCGAGCGTTCAATGGGAATATTGAACAAAGGCTTTAATCAGGAAAATTGCGCACAACTGGCACGGATCTTATTGGAAGAAACCAATGTTGGTGCCGTAGCGCTCACCGATCGGGAAAAATTGCTCGCCTTTATTGGCATTGGTGAAGACCACCATCTTCCCGGCACCGCCATTACTTCATCTCACACCTTACGCGCTATCGCCAATAATGAAGTGGTGTATGCCGATGGCAATCTGATCCGCTATCACTGCACGTTAGATCCGCACTGCAAGCTGGGTTCTACACTCGTCATACCACTGCGCGGTGAAGACAACCGGGTAATTGGCACCATTAAACTCTATGAGCCGAAAAGAAAACTCTTCTCTTCTCTCAACCGCACGTTAGGGGAAGGCATGGCAAGATTGCTTTCCACACAAATTCTGGCGGGGAAATATTCCGCCCAAAGTGAGCTGTTGGCGCAATCGGAAATTAAATTACTTCACGCACAAGTAAACCCACATTTTCTGTTTAACGCCTTAAACACGCTGGGTTCAGTGATACGTCGAGACCCAGAGCATGCGCGGCAGCTTGTCCAACATTTGTCGTTATTCTTTCGGAAAAATCTACGTCGAGGTACCGAGGAAGTAACACTGAAAGAAGAATTAGAGCACGTAAACAGTTATTTACAGATCGAACTGGCCCGTTTTCCTGATCGACTGAAAGTCTTGTTTCAGGTTGATGATTCACTGCTAAATCAGAAACTGCCGGCCTTCTCACTGCAACCCATTGTGGAAAATGCGATAAAGCATGGCATTTCTCAAACGATAAATGGTGGCACAGTGACCATTTCCGGCCAGCCTAACAATGATGGTTGGCAATTAGTGGTAGAAGATGATGCCGGTTTATTTAATGCCCCTGCTGCGCCCGATAAAAATGAACACAGTAATGGCTTAGGCATGGATCTGGTCGATCGCCGCATCAAGGCCCATTATGGCGACCAGTTCGGTGTACAGGTGCAGTGTCAGCCCGATATTGTCACTCAAGTCATTATTAATTTGCCGTTTACTGAGGTTAAACCATGTTGCGAGTGATCATTGTCGATGATGAATTACCAGCCAGAGAAGAACTGCGCAGTATTCTGGAAAGTTATACGCGGAAAAATGAGGCTGAACTGGAGATCATCGGCGAATGCAGTAATGCGCTGGAAGCAATTCCAGCCATTCATAAACTCCGTCCGGATGTGGTGTTTTTAGATATTCAGATGCCCCGCATCAGTGGTCTGGAAATGGTCAGTATGCTAGACCCTGAACACTTACCTGCCATTGTCTTTATTACCGCTTACGATGAATTTGCGCTGAAAGCATTCGAAGAAAATGCGTTTGATTATTTGCTCAAACCCATAGACCCCGCTCGCTTGGAAAAGACATTAAGCCGTTTACGCAAAGAGTTAGCGCCACCGTCATACCAACCATTAGCCGAGTTAGCGCCATTACGTTCTATTCCCTGTTGTGGCCACAACCGTATTTTTTTAGTGCCGTTGACTGAGGTGGAATATATTCATAGCGATTTAGCTGGAGTACACGTATTCAGTGCCAAGCAAGCCGGTGTCACGCAACTGACTATGCGCACACTGGAAGAAAAAACAACGTTCTTGCGTTGCCACCGGCAATACATGATCAACCCCGACCAAGTGGCCGAAATTCAGTTGCTGGAAAATGGCAGTGCGGAAGTGATCACCCGAGCCCAACAGCGTATTCCGGTCAGCCGCCGATATCTAAAACCACTCAAGCAGAGTCTGAATATTCCCTAAATCGTCAAACCGCTTTCTCACGGATAATGACCGCTTATTGCGCCATACAACCACTCACTGGATTTGAAATGTTATTCCTGAAAACACTGTTCTAAGGTGAATCTGTCACACCAGAAAGGATCTGGTGCAGTATCAACTTACACTCAGGAGTAACACTCATGACGCATGCGATTACGTTTGTCATCAGCGCACTGTGTATTCTTGCCATCTGCTATCGGTTTTACGGCATTTTCTTTGTTCGCAAAGTGCTGCAAGCCGATGACAGTCAGGTAACGCCCTCTCATGCGTTAGCTGATGGCAAAAATTACGTTCCAACGAATCGTTGGGTGAATTTTGGTCAGCATTTTGCGGCGATCGCTGCGGCAGGCCCACTGGTTGGCCCTGTGCTAGCGGCACAATATGGTTATCTGCCGAGCTTCCTCTGGTTATTGATTGGTTGCGTCATTGGTGGTGCGGTACACGACACTGTTGTGCTGTTTGCTTCCATGAAATATCAGGGTAAATCACTGTCGGAAGTTGCGAAAGCGGAACTCGGCCCCGTGGCTGGCTGGTGTACTGGTTTAGCGATGTTGTTCATCATCACCATTACTATGGCAGGTTTATCGATGGTGGTGGTTCACGCCCTTGAACGTAACGCCTGGGGTACGTTTGCCGTCTTCATGACCATCCCGATTTCCATGTTGGTTGGCTTGTATCACAAAGCCACCGGTGATCTGAAAAACTCCTCGATTGTTGGTTTTATCGCGGTATTGGCCTGTGTGTTCTTCGGCCCTTATATTCAGGGCACCGTATTCGGTGACTGGTTAACGCTGCACGAAACCACGATCAGCTTAGCGTTACCAATCTATGCATTCTTTGCAACTGCACTGCCTGTTTGGTTGCTGTTAACCCCTCGCGGTTACATCTCTTCCTTCATGAAGATTGGCGTATTTGGTGCGTTGATTATCGGTGTGGTGTTTATCAACCCTGAAATCCAATTCCCAGCGCTGACTCAATTTATTCATGGCGGTGGTCCGGTTCTGGGTGGCCCAGTATGGCCGTTCATCTCTATCACCATTGCTTGTGGCGCCATCTCTGGTTTCCATGCCTTTATTGGTTCAGGCACCACGCCTAAATTGGTCGATAAATGGAGCGATATCCTGCCAGTTGCTTTTGGCGCTATGTTAGCTGAATGCGTTGTTGGTGTGATGGCTCTGATTGCCGCGACCGCATTACACCCTGCTGATTATTTCGCGATCAACTCATCACCTGCTGCTTTTGCTAATTTGGGTATGAACGTGGTTGATTTACCACAACTTTCAAAAGAAATTGGCTTAGATCTGTATGGTCGTACTGGTGGCGCCGTAACACTGGCTGTTGGTATGTCTTACATCTTCACTAAAATCAGCTGGTTCAGCTCACTGTCTTCTTATTTCTTCCAGTTCGTCGTTATGTTTGAAGCGGTATTCATTCTGACTGCTGTTGACTCAGGCACTCGTGTATCGCGCTATTTGATTCAAGATTTCTTCGGCGAGTTTTATGCGCCATTAAAACGCATTGATTGGATGCCCGGTGCTATCGGCGCAAGCATTTTGGCTTGTGTAATGTGGGGTTATCTGCTGATGTCTGGCGATATCGGTTCAGTATGGGCACTGTTCGGCGTATCAAACCAACTGATGGCGTCTGTAGGCTTAATCATCGGCACCACCATCATCCTGCGGTTATCCACTAAACGTCGTTATGCACTGACCTGTTTAATTCCGTTATCCTACCTGTTTGTGACCGTACAATATGCCGGCTACTGGATGATCAAGAATGTTTACTTCAATCCAGCTGCAAAAGGCCACAACATTTTCAACGGTTGTATCTCTATTATCATGCTGGCTCTGGGCATCATCATCCTGCTATCAGCTATGCGGAAATGGAAAGAACTACTGAGCAAATCACCAGCTCAACGTCGCGCAGCCGCCACAAAAACAGTTGCACAACAACTGAGTTAAAACGTACAAACGCTAAATAGCAAAACGGCCCATAACGGGCCGTTTTATTGTTGCTGCACACTAAACTTATTTAGCGAATTCAGCAGCACCTTGGGCAATAACCAGCTCTTCGTTAGTTGGAATAACGAACGCTTTAGTGCTGTCAGCCGCAGTGATCAAGCCTGAGTTACCGAAACGAGCAGCCGCATTCGCTGCAGCATCTTCAACAAAACCGAAGCCTTCCAGCAATTTCAACACAGCGCTGCGCATTGGCAGTGAGTTTTCACCGATACCACCAGTGAAGATCAGCGCATCAACCTTACCAACCGCAACGTAGTAAGAAGCAATGTATTTCGCCAGACGATAGCAGAAAATATCAAACGCCAGTTTGCACTGCTCATCACCTTGTTCAACACCTTCAATAACACCACGGAAATCACTGGTTTTGCCAGACAGACCCAGCAAACCTGATTTTTTGTTCAAGGTGTCACGAACGTCTTCTACGGTGTAACCCAGCGTGTCGATCAGGAAGAACACGATAGATGGATCGATATCACCACAACGGGTACCCATCACGATACCTTCCAGTGGTGTCAGCCCCATACTAGTGTCAACACATTTACCATTTTTGATAGCGCTAACTGAACCACCATTACCCAAATGTGCAGTAATGATGTTGGTTTCAGACATTGGTTTACCCAGCAGTTTTGCCGCTTCAGTGGTGACATAGTAGTGGCTGGTACCATGTGCGCCGTAACGACGAATCGCGTGTTCTTTGTAAAGCTCATTAGGGAGCGGATACATGAACGCTTTCGGTGGCATAGTCTGGTGGAAAGCAGTATCAAAAATAGCGACGTGAGGCAGAGCAGAGAAGAGACGACGAGCTGCAGCGATACCGAGCAAGTGAGCAGGGTTGTGCAGTGGTGCCAGAGGAATGCATTGCTCGATGCCTTTCACAACTTCATCGGTGATCAAGGTTGGGTGGGTAAACAATTCACCACCAGAAACAACACGGTGACCAACAGCAATAAAAGATTTAATCAGCTCTGGTTTACCTTCAAGGATTTGCTCTTCAAGATAAGTTAATGCCACAGTGTGGTTTGCACCGGCTGGCAACGCCGCTTTTTTCTTGTCATCCTCGCCGAAACGCCAGCTGATTTGCGCTTCTGGCAAACCCAGCGCTTCCGCTAAACCAGTAAGATATTGATTACCGGTTACAGGATCGACAATGGCAAACTTCAGAGATGAACTACCACAGTTAACAACCAGAACGGTTGGATTCATTGTTGCTTCCATTCTTTCCTCGCATTGCTTTCAGACGCGCAGCGTCAAAGCGGTTCAAGGTCAGGGCGAACGACACATCATCGTTCAGCGATGGCCTGCTAAAGGTAACGTCTAAAAACTGGCTCAACCACTTATGTTCATTTGGTGCATGCCACTGAGACATAAGTTTCAGCTTTTAGATGCAGCCTGAAATTCCTGCAAAACTACATAATGCAGTTCCGACAGCTCTCATCGCCAAGCATCATTTTTTATGCCAATCAACCAGAACAAACATATCCACTATAGATACCTACAAATACAGAGTATAAATACGCTTATCTGTATTTTGCCTTGCATAATAGAGTGCGCTAAACCTCACACCCCCCAACAAGATGTTTTGTTACTGTCGGATTTAGCACAATAAATTGGTAAGACCAATGACTGACTAACTTGACAGGTTATTCTCCCTTATTCCAGTCGACGAGTCACCTATTTCGCAATCAATTAAATTGCCGTTAATACTGATAGATGATTTAGATCATTTTTCGCTTAAGACCTAGCTATTCAGGCCATGATATATAGCTTCTCAACTCATCTCTGGCTTGCTCTGCCGAATGAAAATGAATGCTTTTTATCCCTAGATTTTCTGCGGTTTTAATGTTGGCCAGCGAATCATCGATGAAAATACAATCAGAATTGGTCAGACCATTTTTGTTAAGCAAATATTCATATATAGCAGGATCAGGTTTAATCAATTTAACTTCCGCAGAGATCACTTTCGCATCGAAATCCCCCCAGAATGATGCAGTTTCCGCTAAATATGCCGCATTATCGTGCCCCATATTAGATAATGCATAAATGCTATGTCCCGCTTGTTTAAGCTGTTTCAGCAAAAGGATGCTTTCAGGAATAGGCGTTAGTGAGGCAGGCACAGCGTGATAAATAGCAGCAACAATATCTTCGTCAATATCCGTTCGCTCTACCGCGCGCTGAATGACTTCAGGAATGGTCAGCGTACCACGGTCTATTTCATGCCAGTCCTGATGCGCAAACAAATGTTCTGCCACTCTTACCGCACCTGGGTTTGTGATCACTGAGCGCACAATTTCTACCGGGTCCCATTTCACCAACACGTTGCCAATATCAAAAATAATATTCATAGCTATCCTCATCTCTTCTTGTCGATAACCATATGACCAACCAGCTGCAGAGTCCAGCGTGTTAGCTCAGAATGTGTTTAAGGTACATGTTTTGCATGGTTTTGGGGATATAGGTAATACGAGTTACACCTATAGAAAATTTGTATTACGCAAAGGCATTCTTCCTTGGCGCAGCCTCCCCTTTTTTGTTAATTTACTACGCAATCCAATGACGTTGCGTAAAAGGGAGCGCTGACATGACCAAATATTCTCTGGATAAGGACAAGATCAAGGTATTACTGCTGGAAGGTGTGCATCCAAACTCAGTAGATAACTTCAAATCTGCTGGTTACACCAATGTGGAATATGTGAAAGGTTCACTGGAAGAAGAAGCACTGATCGAAAAAATCCGCGATGTACACTTCATTGGTATCCGCTCTCGTACTCACCTGACTGAACGTGTTCTTGATGCAGCACAGAAGCTGGTTTCTATCGGTTGCTTCTGTATCGGCACCAACCAAGTTGATCTGGCTGCAGCAGAAAAACGCGGTATTCCTGTATTCAACGCCCCATTCTCTAACACTCGCAGCGTAGCTGAGCTGGTGTTAGGTGAAATTCTGTTGTTGCTGCGTGGCATTCCGCATAAAAACGCTGGCGCACACCGTGGTGACTGGGATAAGAGCGCAACCAACTCTGTTGAAGCGCGCGGCAAAAAATTAGGTATCGTCGGTTACGGCCATATCGGTAGCCAGTTGAGTGTTATCGCAGAAAGCATTGGTTTGAAAGTTTTTTACTACGACATCGAAAACAAGCTGTCTATGGGTAACGCTATTCAGGTAGCGACCATGGATGAATTGTTAGCACAGTCTGATGTGATCACCCTGCATGTACCAGAAACTGCTTCCACTAAAGATATGTTTGGTGCAGAACAGTTCGCTAAGATGAAAAAGAACTCTATTTTCATCAACGCAGCACGCGGTACAGTCGTGAAAATTGACGATCTGGCTGATGCTCTGGAAAGCGGTCATCTGGCTGGTGCAGCTATCGACGTATTCCCAGTTGAACCAAAAGCCAATGGTGAACGTTTTGTTTCTCCACTGCAGAAATTTGATAACGTGATCCTGACGCCGCACATCGGTGGTTCTACTGAAGAAGCACAGGAAAACATCGGTATCGAAGTTTCCAGCAAACTGATCAAATATTCTGACAACGGTTCTACCCTGTCTGCAGTTAACTTCCCTGAAGTATCACTGCCAGAACTGAACCGTAAAACCAGCCGTCTGTTGCACATTCACCGCAACCAGCCAGGTGTTCTGAACAAGATCAACCAGGCATTTGCTGATGAAGGTATCAACATTGCAGGTCAGTTCCTGCAAACCAACGCTAACATCGGTTATGTTGTGATTGAAGTGGAAACTGAACACAGCGATATCGCACTGGCGCGTCTGAAAGAAATCGATGGCACCTTAAAAGCGCGTATTCTGTTCTAATTTGCCGTTATAGCTGCCTTAAAAAGCAGTCAATTAAGAGCCTGACTTGATGTCAGGCTTTTTTATATTCCAAAGCCCTCATAACCAAAAAAAAGCCCCATTTAAATCCACATTAATTTGCAAATATTCATCTCCGGAAATGTGATTCAGCAATCGCAACAAAGCCGAATCGATTCGCCATTATATTAAATGTGATATATATCGCAAACGAATCTCAAATCAAAACCTACCATGCATGAAGAATCGTTTCAGCAAAACAAATGAATCTAAAATAACCATGGGAATTACTGTAATGAAAAAAACACTGCTGTCCTTAAGCATTTCTGCTTTACTACTTTCACCAGCTATCTTTGCTAAGGACTTCGTTCTGACCGATACCGTTGACAACATAGAACAAGCCAACTGGAAAATCACCAGTGATGAATTAGGTTTAAAAGATACGCCAGCTTTCACTGTTACTAAAAAAACATTACATGGTGGCAAACAGGAAGGCAGTACGTTAATCACGATTGACACCAAAGATCTTCAGGTTTCACTGATCCCAACTCGTGGTATGGATATCTATGAAATCAAAAGCGGCGACGTTCGTTATGGTTGGAAGTCACCTGTTGATGAAATTGTTAACCCAGCTTATATGAATTTGGAAATGCGTAATGGCCTTGGCTGGTTAGATGGTTTCAACGAAATGATGGTTCGTTGTGGCTATGAATGGACCGGTCATCCGGGCGAAGAAAATGGCAAGCTGATGAGTTTGCATGGCCGCGCAGGTAACACCCCAGCATCTAAAGTGATTGTTAGTATTGATGACGCAGCACCTTATGCTATTCATGTTAAAGGCTTAATCAAAGAGAACACATTCAAACTCAGTGCTCTGGACACATGGACTCAACTTTCCGTCACTCCAGGTGAAAAAACAGTCAAAATTCATGATGAGCTAACGAACAACAGTGATTATGATCGTGATTATCAAATCATTTACCACAGCAATTTGGGTTCACCAATCCTTGAGGAAGGAGCCAAATTTGTTGCTCCTGTAAAAGAAATCTCACCGTTCAATGATTATGCAAAACCGGGCCTGAAAGATTGGCAAACCTATCTGGCACCAACAAAAGGCTATGATGAAATGGTTTTCAACTTGATCCCATATGCCGACAAAGAGGGAAAAACTACAGCTATGCTGCACAACAAAGCGGCCGACAAAGGTATTGCTGTTAGTTTTGATACCAAACAGCTACCAGCACTGACGTTATGGAAAAACACGGACACCCTGAAACAAGGTTATGTTACCGGCATTGAACCAGGTACTAGTTATGCGTATCCACGCCAAATTGAACGCAAACAGGGTCGTGTTAAAACGTTGGCACCGGAAGGCCGTCAATCTTTTGATCTGGAATATCGAATCATGACCACAGCAGATGAAATCAGCTCTGTGCAAAAAGCAATCGAAAGCATCACTGCCGGCCAAAAAACAAAAATAACAATGAAACCAATGGCCAAAGTATAATCTGGCTGAAAACACATAATAAAAAAGGCTATCTGTATGATGCAGATAGCCTTTTTATACTTCATCGGTTATCAGTGTTGAGATACTGATGCGAACTTAGTGAAATAATCAGGGAAGGTTTTTGAGGTGCAACCCGGATCATTAATGGTCACCGGTGTGTTGCTCAATGCCACCAGCGAGAAACACATTGCGATACGGTGATCGTTGTAAGTATCAATCGCCGCATGTTTCAATTCGGTAGCTGGTGTGATTTCAATAAAATCGTGCCCTTCTACCACTTCCGCACCGACTTTACGCAATTCAGTGGCCATGGCACTCAGACGATCGGTTTCTTTGACTCGCCAGTTGTAGATATTACGAATGGCAGTTTTACCTTTCGCGAACAAGGCAGCAGTTGCAATGGTCATCGCTGCATCAGGGATCTGATTCAAATCTAAATCAACGGCTTGCAGTTCACCTACATTTTCCGCTTCGATGAAATCATCACCCCAGGTAATTTTCGCACCCATTTTTTCCAGCACGTCAGCAAAACGAATATCACCCTGGATACTGTCTTTACCAATCCCCGTTACTCGCACTTTGCCTTTAATCGCACCAGCCGCAAGGAAATAGGAAGCAGAAGAAGCATCGCCTTCCACCAAGAATTTACCCGGCGAAACATAAGTCTGATTGCCGCGCACATAGAACACCTGATAATTGTCGTGCTCTACAGTCACACCAAACTGTTTCATGATGTGCAGCGTGATATCAATGTATGGTTTAGAAACCAGTTCACCACGAATGCGAATACGTACATCACCGGAGGCCAGCGGTGCAGCCATCAGGAATGCGGTCAGAAATTGACTCGATACGGAACCATCAATAACGACTTCCCCACCCCACAGGCCTTTGCCTTCAATCGTGAGTGGCGGGTAACCTTCTTTTTTCAGGTAATGAATATGAGCACCGGCCTGACGTAATGCATCAACCAGATGAGCAATTGGGCGCTCTTCCATACGCGGTTCGCCAGTCAGCGTAAACTCACCATTGCTCAGGCAAAGCGCAGCACACAAAGGGCGCATTGCCGTACCCGCATTGCCCAGGAATAAACTGACAGGCTCAGCTGAAGAGAACGAACGCCCTAAACCATGCACTGTACAGGCTGTTTTATCCGCAGAAAGTTCATATTTGACACCCAATGTTTTCAGCGCGTTCAACATATGGCGGATATCATCGCTATCCAGCAAATTAGTCAGGCGGGTCGTTCCATGAGCCAGTGCCGCCAGCAATAATGCACGATTGGAGACGCTCTTGGATCCAGGCAGGTTAACCGTCCCTTCAACGCGCGCAATCGGTTCCAGAGTCAGGGTTTTCATAATATTCCTGTTACAACAAAAAATTCTTATTGTTCGGGCAATGAGCGTTGCTCATGCATTCCGCATAAAAATAACGCCGGATAATCCGGCGTTATCCTCTTCTTTTATTTTACACTGCAGCGCAGAGGAACGCCGTCTTAAATCTCACTCGATTTCAGACTGATTTGTTGCTTACGCGTGTTTCTTAGCAAACTCGTCCATAAAGCTAACCAACGCTTTAACACCTTCCAGCGGCATTGCGTTGTAGATACTCGCACGCATACCACCTGCAATACGGTGACCTTTCAGCGCCATCAAACCAGCAGCTTTTGATTCGGTCAGGAATGCGGCATCCAATTCTGGATTAGCCAGATGGAAAGCGACGTTCATGCGTGAACGGCATTTTGGATCCACGTTATTGCTGTAGAAAGCGCTGTTATCAATGTAGTTATACAGATAATCAGCTTTTTCCTGATTCAGCTTATCCATGGCTTCTAAGCCACCAATACGTTTCAGCCATTTGAACACCAAACCCGCCAGATACCATGCATACGTTGGCGGCGTGTTGAACATGGAGTCGTTTTCAGCAGTCAGTTTGTAATCAAAAATTGCCGGCACATCAGCACGCGCCTGATTCAGCAGATCGTCACGAACGATGGCAATACACAGACCAGAAGGGCCGATATTCTTTTGTGCGCCAGCATAGATAATACCGAACTTAGAAACATCGATCGGGCGAGAAAGAATAGTAGAAGAAAGATCTGCCACTAAAGGAATATCACCGGTATCAGGAATATCAAACATCTCGATACCTTCAATGGTTTCATTCGGACAGTAGTGAACATAAGCGGCATCAGCGCGGAACTGTGGTTTTTCGATCAGCGTAAAACGACCTTGTTCATCTTTCTGCACACCAGCTACAGCCACGGCATCCGCATATTTATGTGCTTCAGTCAGTGCTGCTTTAGACCATACGCCAGAGATCAGGTAATCCGCTTTTTTGTTGTCGCCACCCAGCAGATTCATTGGAACTGCTGCAAATTGGCCACGACCACCACCATGCATGAACAATACTTTATAGTTATCCGGTACGTTCAGCAGATCGCGCAGATCTTGCTCAGCTTCCGCTGCCAGCGCCATGTATTCCTTGCCACGGTGGGAAAGTTCCATCACAGAAACACCTAAACCGGCGAAATCAATAAATTCGCTTTGTGCTTGCTGCATCACTTCCACCGGCAACATAGCCGGACCAGCACAGAAATTGTACACTTTCTTCATAATGTCCTTATACCTCAGCGTTTTATAGCTAAAAAATAAAGTGAAACTGCCAGCCGAATAAAACGACCAGATTTGATCTTGATCTCATCATACAACATTGCGCGGGCAGGAAAGGAGCGGTTTTTAACAATGCATTTCTACTGACTACTATTTTTATTGACTTATATGTAATTCCTTCCTTTTCCCTCGATAAAAAACCTCGATAAATCATACCCAGATGTATACATTATTGCGTAGATTTACGTCACTTAACTTATTAATACGATTATAAGGGAAAACTAGTATGGCACTAATCAACGGAACCGCAGCATCTGATTTATTAGAAGGAACGACCTTAGCAGACACAATCACCGGTAGTGCTGGTGATGACACTATTTGGGGAGGCGAATATGGTTCCGATCTTCTTGATGGTGGGGATGGTAATGATTATTTAGTCGCTGATAGCGGCCCGAACATCTTAAAAGGTGGTGCAGGTAATGATTACCTCCAAGGTGGTTCTGGCAACGATATTCTTAATGGCGGTATCGGCAACGACACATTAGATGGAGGTAACAATGAATTTGACTGGGATACGGCAGATTATTCTGATATCACAGCTGCAATTAAAGTTAACCTCAACATCGGTGAAGAACAAAATACATTAGGTGCAGGCACCGATAAACTGATATCCATAGAGCGGGTTCTTGGTGGCACAGGCAATGATACCCTAACCGGCTGGACTGATGATGAAAGCGATTTAGAAGGCAATGCTGGTAATGACTCTTTAATCGGAGGAAATGCTGACGATTACCTGTTCGGTGGCGCAGGTAACGACACACTGATTGGTGGCGCTGGCAATGATACAGCTGATTATTTCGGCACTGCGGCCGTTAATGTTAATTTAGGTACTACAGTGGCACAAAACACTATCGGTGCGGGTACTGATTTATTATCTGGCATTGAAAATGTTAGTGGTGGTCTTGGAAATGACACGTTGGTTGGTTCTTCCGGTAATAATGAATTATGGGGAGATGCAGGAGCCGACTCAATTACCGGCGGTGCTGGAAACGATATATTGGGCGGCGGTATTGATAACGTCGCTGATACTCTCATTGGTGGAACTGGTGATGATCTATATCTTGTAAACAGTTCAAACGATGTAATAACTGAATTGGCGTCCCAAGGTACCGATGTTGTTGAGTCAACTGCAACCAGCTACACAATGGCAGCAAATATTGAAAATGCCTATCTAGCCAATGGTGGCGTCAACTTAACCGGAAATGCACTGAATAACATCATTGATGGCAATAATACAAATAACCAACTATCCGGTGCAGATGGTAATGATTTTTTGTTTGGTGACAAAGGTGCTGACACCTTATCTGGCGGCAATGGTAATGACACGCTAGATGGCGGAATCGGAAATGATTCGATGGCCGGTGGTGCGGGCGATGATATTTACTATGTTAATGCATCGACAGATATCATCACAGAAGCAGTCGGATCAGGTACCGATACCGTAAATAGCTACACGACTAATTACACTCTTTCTGCCAACGTAGAAAACCTAAATTTAGACTTAAATACTAACAATGCTGGATCTTCCTATTCTTATGGAGTAAATGGCACCGGTAATGAACTGAATAACAATATTACTGGCAATGGTTACGATAACAAATTGATGGGGATGGCTGGTAACGACACCCTGATTGGTGACAATGGCGATGACTCATTACAAGGAGGCGCTGGTAATGATGTGTTGAACGGTGGCTACGGCACCGACATCGCTATTTACACCGATGCTACAGCTGGTGTTAAAGTCTCACTTGCTACAACTGCTGCTCAGATTACTGGTGGCTCAGGTTCAGACACCCTCATTGATATTGAAGACCTAATCGGTTCATCGTTTAACGACACACTGACGGGCTCAGCCTCTAATAACACCATCAACGATGGTGCGGGTAATGATTCTGTCGCTGCGGGAGCCGGTGACGATAATCTGTATGCGTCAGCGGGTAACGATACCATTGATGGTGGGGATGGTTCCGACACCTTCATTTTTGCTGATGCCACTGTTGCATCTACACTTAATTTGAGCATGACTACTGCTCAGGCTACTGGCTCAGGAACAGACCTTATTAGCAATATCGAAAATATTGTCGGCAGTGGTTTCAACGATTCATTTACTGGTAACAGCGGTGACAATGAATTCTGGGGTGGCAATGGTAACGACACCATCAATGGTGGAGCCGGTAATGACACGCTGGATGGTGAAGGTGGTACCGACAGCCTGAGTGGCGGCACTGGTGACGATGTTTACTATGTTGCAGGTAGTGATGTCATTATTGAAGCTGCTAGCGCCGGTAACGATACCGTTATTGCTGATGCTAACTACACTTTGGCGACAAATATTGAAAATCTGTATCTCAGCACACCTATCAATGTAGCCCCTATTTCTGGCGATTTTCCTGAAACAGCTTATGGAACTGGCAGCGCTTTAACTGGAACAGGTAATACATCAAACAATCTGATTGTTGGCAATAACAATAACAACACGCTTTCTGGCTTGGCAGGTAACGACACGCTTGATGGCAGCTATGGTGCCGATACGCTCATCGGTGGAACCGGCAACGATACCTACGTAGTCGATTCAACCACAGATGTTGTCACCGAAGCTGCCGCTGCAGGCACCGACACTGTAGAAACATCTCTGAGTAGTTATACCTTAGGCACTAACATAGAAAATCTGACCTTCCTAGGTTCATCCTCATTTGACACATTAAGCCACACAGGAACAGGCAACGAACTGAATAACTTGCTTGAAGGGGCTGCAGGTGCAGATACACTAACTGGAGGAGCAGGTAACGACACGCTGATTGGCGGTGATGGTATTGATCTGCTGACCGGTGGCTTAGGTGATGATGTTTATGAAGTGGCATATAGCCAAAGTGGGAGCTGGATTAATAACAACTATGTAAGTGTAAGCGGCTTTGATAACGTTATCGAAGCCAGTGCAGCAGGAACGGATACAGTTAAACTGGTTACAGGCGATTATCTTCCTTATGGTACAGGTTATACCCTCGGAGCAAACATTGAAAATCTCATAAGTTCTGTCAACAACGGAATCATGCTGGCAGGCAATGTTTTAAACAATAATATTTCTAGTGGTAGCGGTAATGACACAATCGATGGCGGTGCTGGTGCTGACACAATGGCTGGTGGCTTAGGTAACGATACCTACTATGTGGATAATACGGGCGACATAGTAACGGAAGTAACTGATACAACCCAAATCCAAAGCCCTTGGTATGGTGTTGATACCGTTAATTCATCAGTAAGTTTCACTTTAGGTGTAAATGTCGAAAACCTAACCCTTACCGGAACCAGTGCTATTAATGGCACCGGTAACGCATCGTCAAATACCATCACAGGTAACTCAGCAGCCAATATTCTCAATGGTGGCGCAGGTAATGACACCATGGCAGGAGGCGCTGGGAATGATACCTACTATGTTGACTCCAGTAGCGATTATATTACTGAAAATGTCAATGAAGGCATAGATAGCGTCATTGCATCATTTGCTACTGCTGGCCAGTATTACAATCTTGGCGATAATATCGAAAATATCACCTTATCTGGCGCTTTAACGGCAACCTTGTCGGGCAATTCACTGGCAAACGCGATTACAGGTAACTCTGCAGACAACTCACTATGGGGTAACGATGGTGCTGATACTTTATCCGGTGGACTCGGGAATGATACCTTAGATGGTGGTTCAGGCAACGACGTGCTGAGAGGAGACGCTGGATCAGACCATATCTGGCTGGACAGCGGCTCGAATGGTTATGGTTATGGTTCTGATACTGTGATTCTGAATAGTCTGACTGGTGCGGACTCAATCACCGGTTTCGATGATATAAACAGCTTTTATGGGGAAACATTAGCTACCGGGGCGGACAAACTGCAAATCAGTATGGCCGGAATTAAAGTTGGCGATGGCGATACTATTGTAGAAAATGCGGCAACCGTCAGCAGTACCGCAACCAGCTTTGCTCACAACGCTGAATTGGTGATTTTTGGTGATACCCTCAACTACAGTGACATCTCAAATGCGGCGACTGTCAGTGCAGCGATTGGCAGCGCAGATGCTGCTTATGCCATTGGAGATACACGCCTGTTTGTTGTTCAAACTGGCACCGGAGATTATGACTCAAGTGCTATCTGGCAATTCAAGGCTGCTGATGCAGATGCCGTAGTAGAAAGTAACGAAATTACTCTGATTGCTACAGTGGATGCAGCAACCCAATTAGCTGACTATTCGTTTATCGCTTAGAAAAAC
>NZ_OY829945.1:365000-412500 GCF_963556105.2 uncultured Tolumonas sp. | reverse complement strand
AGCCCTTTTTTGAAGATATTTTCTGAGTGTATTTTTTTTAGTCATTATGTGTACAAAAGAAACGAGAGTTGGCTTTTAAGCATTCAATTAATAATAGAGTTATCACTTGAACATCATAATTTTATTGGATCACAAGCTAGCTATCTGTTGATTTGAATATTTTGTGCCATTCTTATTGGTACATTCATGTTGTTTTTCATGGGGCATAGATTTATGAAACAACTGACAATGGGATCTACTCGCTTTCAACTCTTTGTGCGTCAGGCGCTAATTATCGCCTTATCCGTTCATACTCTTTTCCTCCTGCTGTTTGTTACTCTTAATATTCCCATGCTGATCATTGCGCATGTCACTAGCATTATTCTTTATATGTTGGCGATCCGTTTCAATCACACATCGGCATTCAAAGCTCTTGCAACCCTGATCTGGATCGATCTATTAGGACATGCGTTAATATCCAGTGAAGTATTAGGTTGGCAAAACGGCTTTCATTTGTATCTATTGCTACTTATTCCTGTGACCTTTCTTTATGGCACTAAACCACAAACTAGACGTATTCTTCTGACAGAGCTCGTAGTCGTATTTTATCTGCTGTTGGATTATCACTTATATGATAAGCCGGCCATGATTGAATTATCACCAATGCTTTCAATGCTGATCCGTTATCTTAACGTGATTGTTTGTTTTGGCTGTTTGAGCTACCAACTTCATTTTTATGCGGCATGCATACAAGAAAGCGGACACCCGCCGATTGATAAACCCGACACCGATCGGTTAACTGGTTTACAAAATCGGGAAGCTATCTTGTCAAAAATCGACGAGATCTTTTCTTCGTCTGCATTAAATAGACAGCATATGTCGTTAATTATTGCGGACATTGATTATTTCAAAATGATTAATGAGCAATATGGCCATAATATCGGTGATGCGGCTTTGATTTATGTTGCTCAGATTTTACATGATTCTATTCGACATAATGATCGGGCTTCACGTTGGGGTGGCGGTGAATTTTTACTGCTATTACCTGGTGGACCATTAAAATCTGCTGAACAGATCGCAGAACGAGTACAAGCCAAACTGCATCAATTACCATTACATAAAAATGGTCAAACCATCACGATCTCGATGACTTTTGGTATTGCTGAATTATTGCCTGGCGAAGACTTCAATCAATGCCTGATCCGGGCAGATATGGCATTACGAAACGGTAAAGCGAATGGCCGTAATCGGATTGAATTAGCGGCCACCGATGCATCTACACCTACATCGGCATAATGCCGATGTAGTTTTAAATTTTGTATTCTATTCACCTCGATTAAGGTCACTAATTGACCATTCACGCCTGTTTTTTATCTAGTTAATCCTCTTTTTTTAGATTTAAAGAATACTAAATATGCAAAAATAGCGCGTTTTGTAGTAAATTCTACCGGATATCCAGATAGAGAACTTCTTGCCTTTGGCCATTCCTACCGATGATGTACTGGTATACATCTGGATATTTATGCACTTCTCATAGTGCAACATGGAAGAATGCAATGACGGGATGTCTATAAGATCCATCTACTTAGGAATAAAACCATAATGAAAATGAATAAACTGACAGCCATGATTCTGGTCAGCATGTTAGTGGGGATTCTCACTGGTCATCTGTACCGATCCAATGTGACTGATCCTGCTGCCATTACTGCATTTGCATCCAATATCTCTATTTTGACCGACATCTTTTTACGTCTGATCAAAATGATTATCGCGCCACTGGTGTTTTCTACGTTGATCGTCGGTATTGCCAAAATGGGCGATAGTCAAACCGTAGGCCGCGTGGGAATTAAGGCGATGGCTTGGTTTATGACGGCGTCGCTGGTATCGCTCGCATTAGGTTTGGTGATGGTTAATTTGCTAAAACCGGGCGTTGGTTTAAACCTGCCATTACCTGATATCGCAGCGAAATCGGGTATCAGTGCAACCGCAATTACACTAAAAGATTTTGTCACTCATGCCATTCCAAAAAGTGTGGTAGAGGCGATGGCGAACAATGAGATCCTGCAATTAGTGATCTTCTCTTTGTTCTTCGGTGTTGCTGCAGCAGGTTTGGGCGATAAAGCGAAACCAGTGGTCAATGTGATGGAAAGTGTTGCTAACATCATGTTGAAAGTCACCGGTTATGTTATGAATTTTGCTCCCTTTGCTGTTTTTGGCGCCATTGCAGCGCTGATTGCCAAGCAAGGTTTGGGTATTCTGCTGACTTACGGCACCTTCGTTGGTGAAGTATATGGTTCAATTCTGATCTTATGGGTACTGCTATTATTGATGGGCAGTCTATTCCTGGGTCGCCGGATCTTAGGGTTGCCAAAATTCATCCGTGAACCTATTTTGCTGGCATTCTCTACCGCCAGTTCCGAAGCGGCTTACCCAAAAACATTACAAGGGTTAAAACGTTTCGGTTGCTCAGAAAAGATCTCCAGTTTTGTCTTGCCGGTAGGTTATTCGTTTAACCTTGACGGCTCAATGATGTATTGCACATTTGCCACCATGTTTATTGCTCAAGCCTATGGCATGGAAATCAGCATTTCACAACAGATCACCATGCTGTTGCTGCTGATGGTAACCTCAAAAGGTATGGCTGGTGTACCACGTGCATCATTAGTCGTTATTGCTGCTGCAATGGCACAATTCCATATTCCAGAAGCGGGTTTATTGCTGCTTTTAGGTGTGGATCATTTCTTGGATATGGCGCGTTCTGCTACTAACGTCATGGGTAATGCAATTGCGTCTTCAGTGGTTGCGAAACTGGAAGGCGAACTGACTGAACCAAGCAATGATGATGAAGATTTGCTGGGTGATGCTGTTTTGGTAAAAGAGTAATTTAGCAATATTCATTGCTATACCCAATAAAATGTATGGTCCGCCCCGTTATTGCAAGAACAAACTTCAATGACGGGATTGGTCTGCGCTAATGTATTCGGAGTCTCTGTTGGGAGGCTCTCGCTTCCCGCTCCACGATGAGTTCCGCGCCGGAATATCCTCAAAAAAGCCCAAAGTATTTTCTGCTGTTTTTATTGTCAGGTTCTATTCCGGTGGTTCTACCGTTTTCGTCATCTTCTCTTTGCTCATGCAAACTCGGATTGCAGTTTCTCTGCATTAAACGCTTCTTTGTACCTCAATACCGCCCAGACTATCCGGGCCAGTTTATTCGCTAACGCCACACACACTACATTGAACGGCTTACTGGCTCGTAGTTGCACTAACCAGTCCCCAAATATCGACCCCGTCTTTTCCGGCCTGGCTAAAATCGCCCTCGCTCCATGAATGAACAGCGTTCTCAGATGTTTATTCCCTCGTTTGCTTATTCCGAGTAAACGCGGTTTTCCTCCCGTCGAATGCTGATGGGGAACCAGCCCCAGCCATGCGGCCAGATTGCGTCCATTCTTAAATTGTTTCACACTCCCTAATTCCGCCATACATTGACTGGCCGTCAGTACACCAACTCCAGGGATCTCATGCAATAATTGCCCTTCATCGCTCTGCGCAACATGGCGCGTAAGTTTGTCATCCTGCACTTTGATTTGTTCATTCAGATATTTGTAATACTCATGCAATGCCGTTAATTCGATGTTTAATGCTGACGGCAGTTCGGGTGCATTCGCTGTCAGCCAGGTGAATAACTGTTTCATCGTCCCATGTCCCTGCGGCAGACTGACACCAAACTCGAGTAATAAAGCACTAATCCTGCACATGCATGCAGTTCGGTCTTTGATATATCCCTGCCGAACACGATAAACAGCGGTGATGAGTTGCGCATCCTCTGATTTGACTTCAACAAATCGCATGGACGGCCGTTGCGATGCTTCAGCAATGGCATCAGCATCAATGAAATCATTTTTATTGCCTTTGACATAAGGCCGTACATATTGAGGGGGAAGCAGTTTCACTGAATGACCGAGCTTAAGACTCAATCGTCCCAACCAATGAGCACCTCCGCAGGCTTCAAAGGCGATGGTGGTGAGCGGGGTGTCATAGATAAATTGGATCAACTGTTTGCGGGAAAGTTTTTTTCGAAAAAGGGTGTTGCCTTTGCGATCGTGTGCAACTAAATGGAAATTAGATTTGCCTAAATCGATACCAATGACTTGAATAGACATGATGGTTCACCTCCGTTACCTAACTCATTCTCAGCTTAGTCGCTGAGAACGGAGGCGGACCATCTAATTAAGCCCGCAGTTGCGGGCTTTTTATTTCAAGACGACTGAATTTGAATATTGAGTAACCAAGAAAAACCCTTATATAGCAAGGCTCTTATAAATCACGTTTTTCTTGGTGGTACACCCATTTTTGAGGTGCTAGCGTTAACCAACTATAAACAAGCTATGAGTGACGGGATTTGAATCCTCGGGTGGGGCTTTGCTTTTTGTCTATCTTGATTAACCGATCGGCCATCACTTGATGTTATGCTCACAACAATCGAGTTTACATAAGGAGGTTTTATGATTTTATCTAATTTGGAGAATCATCCATTTTTTGCTGAACATGTTTTGCTCCAGGTTATACCTATTACCTCTCGCTCTACTTTTTTGCTTCAACTTGAGCGCGTCCAACGACTAAAGGCCGAATATCAGTGCTTGGCACGTCAGTGTGGTGATTTTGTGGATATTTCTGATTCTTGATTTCTATTGGCTATATATGAATGCTCACGGGTTTTAGTCTCACCAGGACTTGAACCAGCAACCAATAATCAGAACTGTATGGGCGCAAAAATGAGCCGATACCGTGATGCCTAGATCGGGCATGTCGGCACCCCCATTCTGAGGTTCTCGAAACCTACGCTTTGTCGGTTTTGCTGCTGGTGGTCATGGCTGGCATTTTGACCTAATTGTGGTGTCTGGGTTTGCTTGCTCGTTGCTTGATTGAATGTGTGCTCAAACCACATTTGGGAATGGGTGGAATCAGACCCCAGAAAAGGTAAAGGGATTGCCATTATGACAACCCCTTTCAATATTGCGCTATATCGACCGCCGCCGAGTTTGTTCTCTCGCTACACTCTGTGCTGCTGATTCACTGACATTATATACAGTAAAGCCAAAAGGAAGAATTTCTTCTTTTTAAAGGTTATTCAGAACATGTAAGCCACCAGCAACTCTAAAGGGGATGAAAAATCCCTTTTAAATCAGCCAGCTCATTTTTGAGCCCGTTAGCCAGCTTGATTTTCATCCCACTAACTGTGGTCGTCATAACCATGGTTGAAGGTATGGGCATAATGACCACACCCGCCCCATTCTCGCTCATAGCCCAAAATTGGACTGTCAGTATTGAATGATACTGAAACTGGTGGTTTCAGTCTTCATGCAGGGTGATTCCACCCACATTCATGGGTAGTACCGCCCAGTAGTGACCGTTGCTTGGGTCGTTCATTGGGTCGTAGTTATCGTTCAGACCATATACTGGGTGGGTTTCAATGGGTCGCAGCTTGGGTTGTTCTGCTGGTGAATGCTGGATTGCCTCGCAATAGTACCCGCTTATCATCCCCCCTCAGATTGAGGTTAGCATTTTGAAATAAATACCGATTCCGCACTAACCTTGCCACTAACCTCCTAACGCTAACCTGCGCCAACCATAGAAGTGTGTTTTAAACACACACTTTGTTGTCACTGATTTGGTGACAACTTTTGTCACGGTTTCGGTGACAGTTTTATAGCTGACTTGGCTAATGTTTAGCTGGTCTGGCTACACTTCACGGCATTGGTTCGCACTGCGATTTATTGCGAACATATATATCTGCTTGTTTTTAATAGATTGCTCCATTTTGGAATGCTATTCAGACAGTAACTTTCACTAACATATGGGCATTGAACAATATTTGTGAGTAGCTAAAAACTACTCTGTGAAACCGTTGTATTCCGTACTAAGTACACACTAAAAAATGCGGGATAACCGTGCGTAATTCACTGCGTACCGCTCTTGTGCGTACCATCTAGCTGATCGTTAATGAGTTATTTTCATCTCTACGGCAGGTTGAATTTGTCAGTTATAGCGAAAGTAGCGATGACAATCAGTTCCGAGTGATTACACACCCCAAAAACACATATCTGTTTTACAAAAACTTACTCTTTAAGTTCAACTGACTGTGACCTACATCATTAGTAGGAACATTGTTTGCGTGTTTAATTGCGTCAATTTATGTAAATACTCATTAACCTACTGCAAGGCTTATAATGGTCTTTCATCCCCAAACAATCGCATGGCATGTTGTTGTTTTTGAAAATGACAACCAAGCTCAATTTATTGCAAGTATGCACTTTGCAGATGATCTATATGCAGCTTACATGGCTAACCCGTTCCCTCCCATAAATGCCAAATACTATTACAAACATACGGATACCCAATCGATCTATTATTTATCGCCAGAAGCATCCGTAATATCTCCCGCCCTAATGAACAAATACGGAGCCATGATCTTACTGGATGAACCAGATACATCAGGGTTGGAGGAGCACGCTCTCTAACTGCGTATTCACGCAACTGATCCTTCTTATTTGCACAATACATCCACCTCCAAGGTACCGTAAATTGTGCGTACCCTTTTCAGTTGTGACTGATTAGCCGGTCGTTGGTCTGGTGTTGCTACCGCTCAAAGCCTTGATTGGTGCGTTTGCTGTCTGGTCGTTTATCTGGTCGTTCTGTCACTTGGTGACTAATAGTCACTTTGTGCGTAGCTGTCTGATATCGGTTAATACCGTGGAAACCTTGCTGGAAACCGCACACATGGAAACCAAGTAAAACCGTGGATACCAGCGTGGATACCTCTCTTTTGGATACCAATGAATTTTGTCTGAAACACCCTGTTTCGTCATCATCCACCAGCAACAAGCCAAAATCAGCAATCATTGAAAACCGCCTCGAACTTAACGAGCGGATAAATGCGCGGTTATTCGATAAAACGCCACTATAGCTAACAGGGCGCAATCCTAGGCGTTATCTGGCTTTGCTGGTGGTTTAACCTTATCGGAAATTGCGTACTTATTTCTCCCGTTTCCTCGTACTTTAATTCGTACCTATCCAATGCTTTGTTTTGATTGTTTTCAAAAATTCGTATCAATACTTGGCTTCAATAACTGGAACTAATTGCCATCCAGAAATGAATATCAATTGAATCTTTTGTCAGTAGGAATAAATTGACGTAACACAAACCGATAAGACCCGTGAGTTAACGATGTCGGATAAGCACTATTGGTTCCCTGCAATGCGTTATGGCTTGGGCTGGGGTTTACCTATAACTTGGCAAGGCTGGCTCTCAATGCTTGCTGTAATTGCGCTGGCTGCCTTTGGTGGGCTGACAATTCCTGAACGTTACGGTGTTCTGGTATTTATCATCTATGACGTTGTGCTGGTCTCTCTGTTTCTGGGGCTTTGCTGGTGGAAAGGTGAGCCTATCAAGTAATACATCAGCATACTGTTGATCGCCCGTGCTCAGTTAAATTTACACTCATTACCCCCTATTAAACTTTCCCTCATGGCCGATAAAAAAGCATCTACAGATAATAATCACCGGAAGGTGTGAGATGAAACAACCAACTACAGCAACACATCGCTTACCAGTGCATGACCAATACCTGATCGTCCACATTTTGCAGTCCATTGATAAAATACTGAAACAGGGTGATTCATCTCAGAAGACGAGTGATCGCAAAGCAATGGTATGAGCGCAATTTTGCGCCCATATCGTTACGCCAGCAGGTTATCTAGTATGGCGTCAGACTCTTCCATGTCGGTTCTTTCATGATCGCGCATGTATTTCAGCACTGCCTTGGCTTCATCCCTGTTCTTGGGGCGTATCTCTGCCAGCATTCCAAAGATAAACCACTCACGGGCGCACGACTCGCTGCCGGAATCATCGTAATGCGAATCCAGCGCATTTCTGAGCTGATATAGTTGATTCCAGTAATCCAGCTCATGCAAACAATCAGCTAGCGTATTGGGTAGGTATTCTGGGTATTGCTTGAACCGTTCGGCCACTTCATGCTTGTCATAATCAAATATGTCTTTTCTTGGATCTAATCCCCTCAGCATCTCAATGCAAAATACCTCGGCCCTTGTTTCATCAAAGACAGCCTCACCGAATCTGGCCAATGCCTCACAGCGCCGTTGTTCTCTGGTGATTGATGATTTTGCCAAGCTTTCCAAATCAGCAAAGCCGATCGCCCCGAACGTAGCAAAGAAGTTTCCCGGCTGACTCACATGCAGAAAGTCATGGTAACGCTTCTCCAGTTCTTTGAATGGCGTCTTAATGCGTTTGGCTGCCTCCATAGCTCGTTCAATTAATCCGACCTGACCCGTTGAAATCACGGCCCGGAGCCATAACAGCGCATCCACTTCTTTATCACCTGTCACGACCTGCTGTGGTGGTAGTTCTAACGTGGCTGGTTGTGTACTGGTGGCTTTCTGTTTCTCCGGCAAGGCGAACATAGCCCGATGAGTTGGATTGTCTTTAAAGCGCCCTGAACGTGACAATATGGTTTTGACAGTACCCAACGGCAGACAGACAAGTTCAGCAACCTGTTTTATTGAGTGTGATTGTCTTAGTTCAATCACTTTTTGACGCTGGCTATCAGATATTCTTGAAACACCTTGTTTCATAAATGCTCCTGATTTTGATATGCAATGCTCACTTGGCTTGATATCAAAGATGCCACCGGTATTTAGATTAGTTTTTTGTTGTTTGGACCCGTTTTCATCAGAACAGGTAATTTCATCAATCAAAAATAACCCTATACCAATGGTTATATTAATAGGGCTTCAGAATCTGAAGTGGGTGAATGCTGAAAAATCGTCATTTCCACTTCAAAATCTGAAGCGGAATTTACAAAAAATCGTCTCACCTACTTCAAAATCTGAAGCGGAAATACCCCTTACCCACTTCAAAAAATGAAGTAGGTTAAAATCGAAATTGTTTGAGTTTTGAGGTGTCATAAAAAAAGCCCACCAGAATACCGATGGGCAATTTTGTGGGTTATGCAGCTTCATAATTAATTCCACCAGCATATGGTTTAGTGAAATCCATTCGTAAAGCAGCTCGGGTACCCTTGATTTTAGGTATCCATTCACCATCATTTTTATGACCGATTTCATCAATCGGTAACCAGGCTAATGCATACAAATTTGGTTTTCGTGTTCCGTCACTACCTCTGTATCCGTGCTGGGTTTTCACGATCAGTCCTTTATCCTGAAGCTCCTGTAATGCCTTGGATAGAGTTGCAGAACTGGTGACATTGTATTTATCCATTAATGTTTGTGTTGCCGATAAATCGCCGTTATTCCAGCCTCTATACATTCTGACTAAAACCATCAGAATCTTTGATGCAGAGAAACTGAGGCTAATCCAATCAGGACCATCAATAACTTCTGCTGGAATACTGCCAAAACCACCTCTGCTCCCCCAATGACCAATCAAAAAACCTTGTGAGGTATATTTGTTCTTACGCCTTGATTCACTCGGAGAGGCCATATAACCACCTCAATGAATCAACTGATTCATGATTTTAGTGAATGGAGAATCCCCCTGTTGCGCCATATCTCTGGCCATTTCCGCCAACGACTTAAACAGCTCGTCCATGACAGTGACGCCCAGATCTGACAGTCCTCCAGTTGAAATGTCTTCACTCAGCATTGCAGACAGCATTTCCGCGGAGTCTATAACACCTTGCTCTGCGCCATTTTCGGCAATAAGCGCCCCTTCAATGTTGTTCTGGATGGCACAGGCAATCACATCAGGACTGACCTCCATTCGGATACGGTATTGCTCGTTCTGATACCAAGGGCCACCATTCAGCACCTGTAATCGGACGTGATAACAGTCTGCCACTGCCTCACGGATAGTGGGTAATGCTTGTTCTGCGCTCATATAGGATTCAGTAGTCATGCCGCAACCTCCAAAAGATGACGGGCTAACAATTCAGTAAGCTTTTCTTTGCGTTGCTCATAACTCCAGTCCATATCCAAAAACGTTGCGTTTGTCCGTTCCAAATAGGCCAGAAGCTCAAGCTGCTCAATTGGCAGTGGTACCAAGCAAAAGCTTGTAGAGCATATTTGCTTCATTGGTATAGTGATTGGCGTTGGTATCTTTGCCCTGCCGAGCACGAGATAGGTGTAAAGCCGACACCATCAACTTCTGATAATCACGCACCTCGATACGACCTTTGCGCCAGTTGCTCACTGCAAGTTGATGTTGCTCAGGCGCGATAGCAGCCAGCCGTTTTTCACACTCAATAAAATAGCGACGGGCAATGCGGCCTTGTTCGTTATTTTCCACCATTGATAGCTCTTTCGCCGTATCCAGCGATAACGCATATTCTTTACTTCGGCGATCCCCGCCCCGTTGCTTTTGGTTCCCCAGATTTGGGGAATCAAATTCAATGCCCTGCAGGGTGTTTTCACCAAACTTAGCAAGAACTACATAGTCCACGCCTTCGATAAAACCGTATTGTTCAATGCGGTCTTTGATCCAGGTGGAGAAATCACGCCCAACTTCCAAAAAGGTATGCAGTTCACGAGCATCGACAGCACGAATTTGATTACCGGCAACCTCTACCGATTTCAGATTGAATAACTCGTTCATAGCGCGGCCTCCATCACTTCATCAGGGATATCAGAGATGATTGAATCAATCTGCACAGTGATTTGCAGAGATAGCCGTTTGAGCACCTGCATTGATATGTGGGGGCTTTGTTTTGCAAAGTGGATAAGTAATCCAATGCTATCTAGTGTCTGTCTTGCACTATCCAACGTATCGACTGGAAGCGAGCGCGGGGCAATGTTTTCGATATCATTCAGCAGTGAATCTAAGTCCTCAACCTCCCCACCTACCTTAGCTAAAACCCAATTGATCATTTTCTCTGTGGGGTTCTGTGATGCCGCCGCCGCAGTCATTGAACTAATGAAGCGCACGTTTTCACATGTATTAATAAACCGTGCCATGGTGTTGTTGGTTGCTTTCATGCTGCCACCTCCTGAGCTGGAGAACGGCTCATGAAGATGAGTGGTAACCCTGCTAGACGTTGGCGGGCCTCAACTTCGGATTTAGCAAAAGCAGAAATAGTACGGATACGCTGAAAATCAGCGATACGGCCGCGATTAGCCGTGATCAGGAATGTGTAAATCATTTGAATACCCTGTCTGAGAGATAAAACAGGGTGGATCGGCAACCTCAAGACGTGCGCCCAGACAGGAACGCGCGGTGGAGCTTTGCGGTCAAGCCGCTTGGTTCCGACCCTCGCACCAAAGCAATGAAACAAGATCGCATCAACAGCGCTCTTGTATTGGTGATTGGTTTCAAATTTTCCTGTCTGGTTTGCTGCCTGTGGGTGTCTAATCCACCTGCCGTGTTGCTGGGTGTCTAGGCCAACAACGTTCTGAACTGTATCTGTTTGGCTGAATTTAGGCAAGCCGATACCCTGCAGAAGATCTGCATATTTTTGAAATGTCATTTAATTAATCCCTATGCTGCTGGCGGTAAATCGTTATTTTCAGAAAGGAAGCCTGGACGTGGCCATTCAGGATGACCTAATGAATATAGCGCGACACGTTTTCTGATTTTTCCGCGAAATACGATTGCAGGCTGAATGTTCGTAATAACATTGAACCCCCTCGCCCTTAAATCACAAACCCTTGCAGCAGCTTCGGGAATTGCATAATCAGCCGTTAAAACAAAGCTTAATACCGGGCCTTTACGCAAGATTGATAAAACCTCAGCGCATTGACCATCCACCATTGGCGTATTGGTAATGTCGGCGATATACTTTGTTTCAGTGGTATTTGATTTATTGATTGAGGCTTGATCCTGTGGCGGGATTAAGCCTTTTTTATTCTCGGTCATAATTCCTCCTATGCAGCCAATTTACGGGCTGCTTCTAATTCAGAAACCAATACTTTGATTTCATCATCAGATTTACCAGCAACACGAGCGGCGATAATTGCGTTAATTTCATGTTCTGGCCAGCCAACAGAATTAGAACCCAGACTTACAGGCGGGGTAATTAACGATTGATTGATCCGCAGGTAAATGGTCGAGCGACCAATACCCATGCGTTGCTCAAGCTGTTTGCGGCGAATTAATGATATGGATTGATTATAAATGGACATGTTTATAACTCCTAAGCCAGCACGGGATTGCACCGGACAGGAGCCATTCTCACAAAGACATACCTTAAGACATCTACCCTATACCATATGATTTTTTAGAGTATGGTTATGTATCTCATGGTATTAATATGGTTTTATTCGTTAGAAATCTTTAACTTACCATATGAAATTTTTTGATCTGACAATAGCCTTGACCAAGCCTTGTCAAAGGTACTGGGTGTAAATAAATCCGCCCTTGCGCCAACAAGAATTGTCTTTATTTTAGCCTTAATACCTGCTGTGCCATTTATATGTTTTGGTAAGAAGATAGGGTTTAGCTCTAGTTCTTTAATCGATAACAATATCTGTTTTTCTTGTGCTAACGATCTTGTAACTGGTTTTATTGTCCCATTCTCACTCACTTCATCCGGTTCTAAATTTAATGAATTATGTTCAACCAGATGTTCCAATTCATTTAATGATTTAGCTTTAAAAACAAGCAAAATATCTTTATTTGATATATCTGTTTGCCTTACAGAAAAAATTTTTCCAGCATCATTAGTTAATAAATCAAATTTATGTGGAAAGTCATCAATAAAATTGGTAATTGGTTCGTGATTTTTTAACACCTCCATCATTAACTTAAAAATAAAGTTCCTTGATAAGCCAATCATAGGTAAATCACAAACACCGATGATTCTTCTTGTTCGTGATGATGGAGTTTTTTTCCTTAAGAAAGATGGGATATCCAAGTAATCTGAAATAACAAAATTCATTTCAGGGTCAACATCTTCTTCTCGATCTTCGCTATATACTAAAGACTCATACACTTCTATGTCACAATCGACATCATTCACAATGACTCCATTTGGAAAATAAACAGAGATTGTTATTTGACTTTCCAAGGCTAGTTGCAAAAGATCTGCTTCAGTTATATTTTCAGGAAATATCGATGATAAATATTTCGCAGAATCAGCTATTGTTAGCCATTTCTTTAACATCAATAAATTAGACATTTTTCGCTACCCCAGCGACCCTGTTTAACAGTCGGGTCAGGCTGGCAGGGTATCCAGCTTTTCGATTGGCCGATCTAGGCCCGACTGATTCAGATATGTGGTCATTTCTAAACCACAATTAAGGCGAGGTTATCACTGGAACGGCTTGGATTCCAGCGGATTAACTGGATAAAAAAACAGTTACTGATTGCGTCTTTTAGCCTTGGCAATTGGCGTGACGTTGTAATCTCTTCCTTCGATCAATGCCTCAAGCAAACCAGCCCATTTATTCAGCGCATCTTTCCGTTCTTCAAAGTATTGGTGACGGTTATAGATCCCCTCAACTCCTTTGATTTTGTGATTCAGGCAACGCTCAGCCACTACCGGATCAACACCCAAAGCAGCAAGGTGGGTTCGTGCAGTACGGCGTAAATCATGAACTGTGAACCATTCCATGCCTACCAGATGTGGTTTTAGCTTAGACATAGCAACAGGCAGAGTGCTTTCAACAATGTGAGGAACCATTCTGTTCTGCATCTTTCTGGCTGGCAGCACCCAAGAACTACCACATGACATACGTTTCAATTCGGTCAGCCACTTGACTGCAATTTTGGGCAGAGGGATATCTATTCCCTCGCCTGTCTTGGTTCGTTCACCAGGCAAAGACCAGATCGCCTTTATCTAAATCAAATTCAGACCACGATGCTGCACACAGCTCCATTTTCCGGCAACACAGCAGCATCAATAGTTTTATGGTGATGTCGTTCTGGATACTGAAACCTTTGGCCACACGCATAGCCTGAAAGACTCGGATCAACTCTTCGCGGCTCAATGCCCGTTCTCTAGCTGTCTCTTTGCCACCAGCATCCGCGATTTCAAAAGCGGCCGCAGGGTTAACTTCTATCATGTGGCGCTTGATTGCATAGTTAAACATTCGCTTAGTCCATCTCAGCGTGTCATTTGCAATTGTTGGCGCACCACGTTTCACAATGGATTGAAGCATGTCATCAATATGGCGGGGTTTCACATCTTCCAGTTTCAAATTACCAAGGTTTGGCCGGATATCTTTATCAATGCGACTGCGAACGATATTGGGATGTTTCCAGCGACCTAAGATCTGCCGTTCAAAATACTCCTCAGCTAAATCTGAAACCCGCAGAGCATTTTTCTCAGCTTCCATCTTTGCCAGAGCATCAGCTTTGCGGTCTTGTTTCTCGCCAGCAACGTCATAACCAAGGGCAACCCGGGCAGATAGTTCTCTGGCTAATTTCCTTGCCTCAGATAAAGACAATTCAGCATAAGAGCCCATCCACATCGATCTGGCTGTACCAGCAAATTTATAACGGAACTTCCATCGAGGAATATTGAAGCTGGCTCGATAGCTCAGATACAAGCCATCACCGTCAGCTTTACCTTCAAAGCGTTCATCTGCCTTTATCCAAGCCTTGATCTGAACATCTGTTAATTTACCCATGGCGCACCCTGAATATTGAATAGGCCGTGTACCAAAATTTTTGTACAAAAATGGCGTTTGGTACACCTTTTGGTACACGCTAAAACGTGGCTTCCCTTGGAATAGTATGGCACACACTGGAATAAAAAAACCCGCTAGAATGCGGGTTTAGTGGGTTTTACTGGATTTCGCTGGAAGTGCTTGGACACTACTCAACGTTTTGAATTTGCTCTCGCATCTGCTCAATCAATACTTTCAGCTCTACCGCAGCTTGAGTGACTTCCGCATTAATTGATTTGGATGCCAGCGTGTTCGACTCACGGTTGAACTCCTGCATCATGAAATCCAGACGGCGTCCGCAGGCACCACCTTTTTTCAGGATCTTGCGCGTTTCCGCAACGTGCATATCCAGACGATCCAGCTCTTCGGCAACATCGATTTTTTGCGCCAGCATGACAATTTCTTGCTCTACACGGGTGGCTTCCAGCTCAACCTTGGCTTCAGCCAGACGGTCTAACAGACGCTGACGTTGCCAGTTCAGGATCGCCGGCATATGCTCACGCACTTTTGCCGCTTCAACGGCCACGCTTTCCAGCCGTTGTTCCAACAACGTTTTCAGTTTGTCGCCTTCGGAACGACGCGCGGCGATGAAATCTTTGAACACTTCATCAAAGGCGGCAAGCAAAGTGACATTGAGCGCATCCATGTCTTGCTCTTCGCCTTCCATAACGCCCGGCCAACGCAGAATATCCACAGGGTTTAACTGCCCCTGCCCGGCACGGTCAATGACCCACAGTGCATTTTCAATCAGCTGTTCCGCCAACACTTCATTGATCTGCAACTGGCCTTGGCTTACTTGGCTTTCAAAGCGCAGGTTACATTCGATCTTGCCGCGCTCTAAGCCCTGACGGAAACGCTCACGCAGCACCGCCTCCAGATTACGGAACGATTCCGGCAAGCGGAAGTAGGTTTCCAGATAGCGTTGATTAACGGAGCGGATTTCCCAGACTGCCGTTCCCCAGTCACCTTTGAATTCTTTGCGGGCGTAACCGGTCATACTATGGATCATGGCGTGCTCTTTAATTGGCATGAAATTAGGCCGATTATACTCATCCCGCACTACGGCGTCAGTAGCCATGCAATGAAGTCATAGATCACGTATAATTCATGGCAATTTAATCAGTCAGGAATCATCATGCGCCCAAGCGGAAGAACGCCGGAACAACTACGCCCTATCACTATTACCCGTCAATTTACCTGTCACGCCGAAGGCTCGGTATTGGTTGAGTTTGGCCGCACCAAAGTGCTGTGCACCGCAACGGTAACCGAAGGCGTGCCTCGTTTTCTGAAAGGGAAAGGTCAGGGTTGGGTCACTGCCGAATATGGCATGTTGCCGCGTTCTACCCACTCGCGCATGCACCGTGAAGCCGCTTCTGGCAAACAAGGTGGCCGGACGCTGGAAATTCAACGCCTGATCGCCCGTTCACTGCGTGCCGCCGTTGACCTAAAACAGCTTGGTGAAAACACCATTACCGTGGACTGTGATGTGTTGCAGGCCGATGGTGGCACCCGTACAGCGTCGATTACCGGCGCGTGTGTGGCGTTAGTCGATGCGCTGAACTGGTTACAAGCCAAAGGTACGCTGAAAACTAACCCGCTGAATTTTATGGTGGCGGCAGTATCTGTTGGCATTTATGACGGTGTTCCGGTATGCGATCTCGATTATGACGAAGACTCCAGCGCCGAAACCGACATGAATCTGGTGATGACCGAAACCGGTAAACTGATCGAAGTGCAAGGCACTGCCGAAGGTGCCCCATTCTCGCAAGAAGAACTGATGCAATTACTGGAACTGGGTAAACAGGGTATTCAGCAGATCATTTCGCAACAACATCAGGCATTAGCTTAATTTAACGTTTTAAGTAACAAGGAATGACATCACGATGAAGGCATATCAGCGCGAGTTTATTGAATTTGCCCTGGAAAAACAGGTTCTTAAATTTGGCGAATTCACCCTGAAATCAGGTCGCAAGAGCCCGTATTTCTTTAACGCCGGTTTGTTTAACTCTGGCCGGGATCTGGCAAAACTAGGTCGTTATTATGCTGCAGCACTGGTAGACAGCGGCATTTCTTACAATGTGCTGTTTGGACCGGCGTATAAAGGTATTCCGATTGCTTCGGCGACCGCAGTGCAATTAGCTGAATTGCATGATCAGGATGTGCCTTGGTGCTTTAACCGCAAAGAAGCCAAAGATCACGGCGAAGGCGGCAATCTGGTCGGCAGCCCGTTAAAAGGCCGCATCATGCTGGTCGATGATGTGATCACCGCAGGCACCGCTATTCGTGAGTCGATGGATCTGATCCATGCGAATGGTGCGGAACTGGCCGGTGTATTGATTGCTTTGGATCGTCAGGAAAAAGGCAAAGGTGAACTGTCGGCGATCCAGGAAGTGCAACGTGATTACAATGCGCCCGTCATTGCGATCATCACGCTAGGCGATCTGATTAGTTACTTAGAAACACAGCCTGAGATGGCAGTGCATTTAGAAAAAGTAAAAGAATATCGCGCCAGTTATGGCGTTTAAGGCTTAAAAATACGGGCTGGTGACGACTGGCCTGTATCGCTCATGCACAAATCACATGCCCAGCCATTTCATTAACATCAGAATATAATCGACCATCTGACATTCTCCCTGTATCAGCAATACATAACTTGTAGAAAACTATACAAATTATGACATAAAGAAGAGTGAGCAATCACTCTTCTTTACACTTGTACCAGCAGGAAATTAGTGGCGGCCAGACGAGCCAAAACCACCTTCACCGCGTTCTGACGAATCAAACTCATCAACGATGTTAAAACTCGCCTGCACGACGGGCATAAAGACTAATTGTGCAATACGTTCGCCCGGTTGAATAGTAAACGTGGTATTACCGCGATTCCATACTGATACCATCAACTGACCTTGGTAGTCAGAATCGATCAGACCCACCAAGTTCCCCAAAACAATACCGTGTTTATGACCTAAACCGGAACGCGGCAAAATCGTGGCACATAAACTTGGATCAGCGATATGGATAGCCAGCCCAGTAGGGATCAGTTTGGTATCACCAGGCACCAGCTCGACTGATTCATCGAGACAAGCGCGCAGATCTAAACCCGCAGAACCGGGTGTCGCGTATTCAGGTAATGGAAATTCGTTGCCGATGCGAGCATCGAGGATCTTAAGTTCAATCTGTTTCATGTTGATAGCGCTGTATAATGAGTGAAATGAGTTGTTGAGCCACTTGTTGTTTGCTGGCCAGTGGCAATTCTTGCTGTGCATTTTGCCAGAACACGGTTAAGGCATTCTGATCGGCATTAAAGCCCTGCTCTGCGCGGCTGACATCGTTTGCGGCAATCATATCCAGCCCCTTACGTTGCAGTTTATCCAGCGCATAACGGGCCACATCCTGTGTTTCGGCGGCGAAGCCTACCACAAACGGTTTATCGGCGCGCGCCGCAACACCGGCAATAATGTCCGGATTTTTTACCAACTGGAGTGTCAGCGTATCGCTGTCAGCCTGTTTCTTCATTTTTTGTGCAGCCACCGATTCCATTCGGTAATCCGCTACTGCGGCACAACCGATAAAAATAGAATGATCAGCCACTTGTGCTTCAACTGCAGCCTGCATCTCCACTGCACTTTCCACATTAATACGAACCACACCTTTCGGTGTAGGCAGATTGACCGGCCCTGCTACCAACGTAACTTTCGCCCCTAAAGCCGCAGCCGCTTCCGCCAGTGCAACCCCCATTTTGCCGGAGCTGTGATTACTGATATAGCGCACTGGATCAATCGCTTCGCGGGTTGGGCCAGCCGTAATCAGAAAAGAAAGGTCACAGTGCGGTGCGGGTTGGAAAAATTTCACCACCTCAGCCACGATATCCAGCGGATCTAACATCCGCCCCGGGCCGACGTCGCCACAGGCCTGACTGCCGATCCCCGGCCCCCAGATCTGCACACCACGTTGCGCCAGCACCTGCAAATTACTTTGTGTGGCGGCATGCAGATACATCTGCATATTCATCGCTGGCGCAATCGCTAACGGTGCCGGGCTGGCCAGACACAAGGTGGTCAATAACTCATCCCCCATACCGGTGGTCAGGCGGGAAATAACATTCGCCGTGGCCGGCGCAACCAACACCAAATCAGCCCATTTCGCCAGCTCAATATGCCCCATCCCCGCTTCGGCTTGCGGATCAAACATACTGTTCGCCACGATATGGCCGGATACTGCCTGTAAGGTCAGCGGCGTAATAAACTCTTTTGCGGCATCAGTCATGACAACCCGCACTTCTGCGCCCTGTTCACGCAGACGACGAATGATCTCAGCCGCTTTGTATGCGGCGATCCCGCCAGTCACGCCCAGCAGGATCCGTTTATCTTGCAATTGCATCAGCATGCACCCCAGATCCATAAAAACTGGCCAAGATAGTACACAATGCCTGTCGGTGTTCACAGGCATTTACCACCATTAACATCGCTTAAAGTACACTTTTCTGCACAAAAAATAGGGAAATGCATGGCGATCTGTGACTGGCCGGAAAATGAACGACCACGCGAGAAATTACTGCAACGTGGTGCTAATGCCCTCAGTGATGCAGAATTATTAGCCATTTTTTTGCGTACCGGTGTTGCCGGTTGTAACGCCATTGAGCTGGCCAGAAAGCTGCTGCAGGAATTTGGTTCGCTACGCGCACTGCTGGGCGCAGAACAAGCCCAGTTTTGTCAGGCGCATGGCTTGGGGCCAGCCAAATATGTGCAATTACAAGCGGTGTTAGAGATGAGTAATCGCTATTTAAATGAATGCCTGCAACGAGGCGATGCCTTAACGAGCCCCTTATTAGTTCGCCGTTATTTACAAGCCCAGTTACGCGATCGCCCCCGCGAAGTTTTTGCCATGTTGTTGCTAGATAATCAGCACCGGGTATTACAGTTTTGCGAATTATTTTTCGGTACGATCGATGCAGCCAGTGTTTATCCACGGGAAATCGTGCACACGGTGTTAAAACATAATGCTGCAGCAGTCATTCTCTGTCATAATCATCCGTCAGGCGTAGCCGAACCAAGTCACGCCGATCGCCATATCACTGAGCGCATTTGTGCCGCTTTGCGTCTGATCGACGTGCGAGTGCTCGATCACTTTGTGATAGGAGATGGAAACCCCGTCTCTTTTGCCGAACGCGGATGGTTATAAAACGATCCTGATAAGGGCATTTTGCTTGATCTTGTCGGGGCGATGCTGTATAAAATGCCGCCTTCTATCTATGTGCTCTGCTATACGGCAGCGGGGCAACAGAAAATGCGCGAGCAGAAGTAAGATTTTTGGAGAGACAACATGTCTAGAGTGTGTCAAGTAACCGGTAAGCGTCCAACCGTGGGGAACAATCGTTCTCACGCTAAAAACGCGACCCGTCGCCGTTTCCTGCCTAACCTGCAATCTCACCGTTTCTGGGTTGAAGGCGAGAAGCGTTTTGTTACCCTGCGTTTAACACCGAAGGGTATGCGTATTATCGACAAGCTGGGTATCGAAGCTGTTTTGGCTGATATCCGTGCTCGTGGCGAACAAGTGTAAGGAGATAAATCATGGCTAAAGGTGCTCGCGAAAAAATTCGTCTGAACTCCAGCGCCGGTACTGGTCACTTCTACACTACGACCAAGAACAAGCGCACCATGCCTGAGAAAATGGAGATCAAAAAATTTGATCCTGTTGTTCGTCAGCATGTAATTTACAAAGAAGGCAAGATCAAGTAATTGGTCTGGCGTTCTGAAAAACCCGGTCTTGTGCCGGGTTTTTTGTTATCAGCCTGTCGTCGTATTATGTCGACTGATGAATAACTTTTGCAGTTACTTGATTGATAAGAGTAGCTGGATAGTCGTTACTTGATAGGAGCGCATGGTGGCTGCTGCAGGTACCCTGTTTATTATTTCCTCGCCCAGCGGCGCAGGA
This sequence comes from uncultured Tolumonas sp., assembly GCF_963556105.2. Taxonomy (NCBI): domain Bacteria; kingdom Pseudomonadati; phylum Pseudomonadota; class Gammaproteobacteria; order Aeromonadales; family Aeromonadaceae; genus Tolumonas; species uncultured Tolumonas sp. The sequence goes on along the minus strand of NZ_OY829945.1, from coordinate 391,950 downwards.
AAATCCAGTCTGTTAACGGCGTTATTATCCCGTTATAACAGCGATGGCCGAATGGCACTTTCCGTTTCTCATACCACACGGGCAATGCGTCCTGGTGAAGAAAATGGTGTGCATTACCACTTCGTCAGCAAAGAAGAATTTCAGGCCCTGATTGCCCGCGATGCTTTTTTCGAATGGGCGGAAGTATTTGGTAATTACTACGGTACATCCAAAGAATTGATTGAACAGGCACTGGCAAACGGGATCGATGTTTTTCTGGACATTGATTGGCAAGGTGCTCGCCAGATCCGCGAACTGTATCGTGACACACAGTCTATTTTTGTGTTACCGCCAAGTTTGCCGATTTTGGAACAACGTTTGATTGGTCGTGGTCAGGACAGCGAAGAAGTGATTGCCAAGCGTATGGCGCAGGCAGTTTCGGAAATGTCGCACTATCCTGAGTATGATTATCTGATCATCAATGATGATTTCGAACTGGCACTGCAACAATTGCAGTCGATTGTACTGGCGGGTCGCGCAAAACTGCGTCCGCAGGCTATTTGTCACGCCGATCTGCTCAATCAGCTACTGGCGGGATAAATTAAAACCAAGTAGAATTTTCACCCTCGATTTATATGGGAGTTTGCTATGGCACGCGTTACTGTTGAAGATGCGGTAAAACAAGTTGGCAACCGCTTTGATTTGGTGCTGGTGGCCGCTCGCCGCGCTCGTCAGCTTGCCGTTCAGGGCAAAGATCCGTTGGTAGATGAAGAAAATGACAAACCAACCGTGATCGCATTGCGCGAGATCGAAGAAGGTTTGATTTCTAATCAGTTCATGGATGCGCAAGAACGTATCGAACAGCAACAACAGGAAGCGAGTGAGCTGGCTGCTGTTGCCGCGCTGACTCAGGACCGTGATTACGGTTTCTAAGCATTCGTTTATTGCTTATTACGAACGGCACCCTAGTGGTGCCGTTTTTGTCTTTATTTACAAGTGTGCGGAATAATCGCAAACTGCGGGATATGGTTTTACGCTGATGAGTAGTGAAGCGGGGTCACTTTTGTATCTGTTTGAAGATCTGAAAACATTATTGAGCAGCTATCTGCCCGTAGAACAGGTGACCCAGATCCAGGATGCCTTTCTGGTCGCACGTGACGCTCATGAAGGGCAAAGCCGTTCCAGCGGTGAGCCTTATATTACGCACCCCGTTGCTGTAGCCCGTATTCTGGCCGAGATGCATCTCGATCATGAGACGCTGATGGCGGCATTGCTGCACGATGTGATTGAAGACACGCCGATCACCAAAGATCAATTGGCGGGACAGTTTGGTCAGGCCGTGGCCGAATTGGTATATGGCGTATCCAAACTCGATAAGCTGAAATTCCGCGATCATAAAGAAGCGCAGGCGGAAAACTTCCGCAAAATGGTCATGGCGATGGTGCAGGATATTCGCGTTATCCTGATCAAGCTCGCTGACCGCACGCATAATATGCGCACGTTAGGCTCGTTACGCCCCGATAAACGCCGTCGCATCGCCCGCGAAACGCTGGAAATCTTCTCCCCGATTGCTAACCGCTTAGGTATTCACTCGTTAAAAAGCGAGCTGGAAGAGTTGGGCTTTGAAGCACTCTACCCGATGCGCGCGCGAATATTACGCGAAGCGGTGAAACGTGCCCGCGGTAATCGCAAAGAGGTGATCGACTCGGTCTATAAAGCGGTAAATGGCCGCTTAGAAGATGCGCATATTAAAGGTATGGTCGTCGGTCGGGAAAAGAATCTCTATTCCATCTATAACAAAATGGTGAAAAAAGAGCTGCGCTTTTATGAAGTCATGGATATTTACGCCTTCCGCGTGATAGTCGATGACATTGACACCTGTTACCGTGTGCTCGGTCAGATGCACAGTTTGTATAAACCCCGCCCCGGCCGTTTCAAAGATTATATTGCTATCCCGAAAACTAACGGTTATCAGTCTTTGCATACCTCACTGGTCGGCCCGCATGGTGTGCCAGTCGAGATCCAGATCCGTACTGAATATATGGAGCAGATGGCGGATAAAGGGGTCGCGGCACATTGGGTATACAAAACCAATGGTGATGCCACCAGCAGTACCGCGCAGATCCGTGCGCAACGCTGGATGAAAAACTTATTGGAATTGCAGCAAAGTGCCGGTAGTTCCTTTGAATTTATCGAAAGTGTCAAAACCGATCTCTTCCCCGATGAGATTTATGTGTTTACACCAGAAGGCCGCATTCTGGAATTACCGACCAATGCCACGCCGGTCGATTTTGCCTATGCCGTGCACACTGATATTGGTAACAGCTGTGTGGGGGCGCGAGTAGAGCGCCAACCGTTCCCACTCAGTCGCCCACTAACCTCGGGGCAGACCGTAGAGATCATCACCGCACCGGGTGCGCGCCCGAATGCTGCGTGGCTGAACTTTGTGGTGACCTCACGCGCGCGTACCAAGATCCGTCAGTTCCTGAAAAATCTACGCGCGGAAGAGTCGATCATTCTGGGCCGCCGTCTGCTGAGTCACTCGCTGGGTGGCAAGAAAATCGAAGACATGCCGGCAGAAAATCTGCGTCAGGTATTACACGATACCCGCCATGACTCGTTGGATGGTTTATTGGCAGATATCGGCCTTGGCAATCAGATGAGTGTGGTCATTGCGCGGCGTTTGCTCGGCCAGCATGAGCAAGAGCCAGAAAAAGAGAAAAAATCGTCATCGACCCATCGTAAACTGCCGATCCGGGGTTCTGGTGGCATGCTGGTAACGTTTGCCAACTGTTGTCGCCCGATCCCCGGTGATGCCATCATTGCGCATATCAGCCCTGGCAAAGGGTTGGTCGTGCATCAGGAAAGCTGTCCAAACCTGCGCGGTTATAACCGTGAACCGGATAAATACCAGCCGGTACAATGGGATATGGAACAATTAGGCGAACAGGAGTTCCGTACCAGTATTGTGGTGGAAGTGGTCAACCATCAGGGTGTGTTAGCGCAACTTGCCAATGTGATTGCCGCAACGGGTGCGAATATTCACAGCATCAGTACCGAAGAAAAAGATGCGCGGGTGTATCAGGTTAACTTGCTGATCACCACCAAACATCGTGTGCATCTGGCGAATATCATGCGCAAAATTCGTGTTATGCCGGACGTATTACGCGTCAACCGCACCACTAATAAGATCCGTAGCAAAGAGTCATCTTAATTCCAATGTCGCTGCCGGTAGTATGTGCTATCGGTGGCCCCATCCTTCATTTGAAATAAATTATATTTCGAATGAATGTTAATGCCGGTTTATCGGACTTTAGCTATACTGTGATCGTTCTCTCTTCCCCTCTCTTCTCTGCTGTAACGAGGTTTACTCATGTACAAAGTCGTTATCTCTGATCTGGATGGTACACTGCTCAATAACCAGCATCAGGTTTCTCCGCATACCCGTAAGGTGCTGAAGAAAATGGTGGCTGAAGGCACTAAGTTTATCGTGGCAACCGGACGCCATCACATTGATGTCAAAGCCATTCGTAATGCACTGGGTTTGGAGATCTATCTGGTAACGTCAAACGGTGCAGTCGTTACAGATAAACAAGATCAAATTATCTACAACCGCACCCTGCCGGTCGATATTGCCCAAGAGCTGTCGGAGTTACCACTGCCAGACCCGGAAATTGCCGTCAATATTTATACCCCGGATGCATGGTTCACCGACAAAGATATGCCGGAATATCTGGAATATCATAAAGATACCGGTTTTTGTTATACCAAAACCGATCTGGTGGCTTTAGATAAAAGCAGCATCAATAAGTACTTTTTCATTGCAGAACACGAACCGTTGTTAGAGTTGGAAAACACTCTGCTGGAACGTTATGCCGGTCAATTAAGTATCGCCTTCTCCCAACCTGATTGCCTCGAAGTGATGGCATTGGGCGTCAATAAAGGCGCGGCAATCTCCTCTATTCTGGAACAACATGCTATTCCTTTAAGCTCTGCAATTGCGTTTGGTGATGGCATGAACGACTACGAAATGCTGTCGATCGTCGGTCACGGTGTCGTGATGGGCAATGCCCATGACCGGTTGAAATTAGCACTGCCAGATCTGCCTCGCGCGGGTGTTAATGATGAAGATGGTGTGGCCGAGTATTTACAGCGTTTGTTACTGGCGGAATAGTTTTTATCGCGTGCTCAGCGGCACATAAACCGAAGATCGTATAAACTGGACAGAATATTTTCTGTACGGAACCCTCTATGCCGCTGTCACGTTTTGTTTTGTCTGGTCTGCTGCTCGCACTGGCGGGATGCAGTAATTCTTCTGCCCCATCAGGAGCTACGCCCAAAGCGGCCGCTTCCACAGAAATGCAGAACAAACTGCAAAAAGAGTTATCCCCGCTGTTTACCGGCACCATCCAGCGTCAGGGTGAACAGGCGCTGTTTACCCCGTGTGGCAGCAAACAACAATGGCAGCTGCTGGTGGATGATAATTTCTGGCAACAATGGCAGCAATTGGGTTCTCCGCAAAGTTTACAAGCCAGCCTGAGCGGTCATCTTGCTGCCGGTGAAAGCCGCGGTGCACCATTTCGACTGGAAGCCGATCAGGTTTCGCACATCACCACCGAACCAACGCTCTGTCAAAACACCAACGAGAACTACCTGCTGAAAGCAGGCAGTGACCAACCATTCTGGTCGCTGGTGCTCGATGGACAACAAGCATCACTGACCACGCCAAATGGCGTCGATAGTTATCAACTGGATGAAGTCAGTCATCCGGCAGAACAGCCATTACAACTGGCATTACGGAATGCCAACGGTAAAAAAGCAACCTTGAGCCTACAACCAGGTTATTGCAAAGAAGGCGCTAACCCGCACTGGTTAGGTTATTCCGTGACACTGAAACTGGATGATGGGCAAACACTATCTGGTTGTGGTGAGCAAGGGCAATCGCTGACGCAACAACAACCGGCACACGACTGGTCAGGCCATGATGACGCGCAAAAAGCCGATGTCAGCCTGACACTGGAAAGTAACTATCAGGCCAAACTGGTTTACACGCGGGAAGTCGGCCCGGAAGTGACCTATGACGGCGTCTGGCAACCGCAAAAAGACCAAACTATTCGAGTCATGTTTAACCAGCGCATGGGCATGGATACCAACGAAAGCATTCCGTTCCACTGGAATGGTGACACATTGAGTGCCGATTATCGGGAATTGGATGCCGGCAAAGCGTATTTTGATAAACCATTAGTACTGAAAGCAAAAATCAGCGGCGACACCGGCGCGATTGCAACCGGAGCAGCAAATCTGGCGAGCAGCAATGGCACGGTCGTGGTAGCTCCTCCTGCCACCAGCGAAACACCGGCTGGCGAGAACAGCTTTGCACAGAATGAAACCGTGATCACCGGTGCTTCTGCGGCGAGTTCCACCAGTGCCGCGGTCAGCACGAATGCAGCGTCGGCTCAGCCACCAGCGACCAACAGCGCATCACCAGCAATGGCCAGCTTTTCCGCCGGTATGCTGCAAGCATCCACCCAACCCGACACCGCGATTGAGCAGGCGCTACGAAACTTTTTACAAAGTAGTGGTAGTCAGGCGACCGGCACGCAATATCGTTATGTGAAAGCCGATCTGAATGGCGACGGCGCAGTAGATGCATTAGTACAGATGAACTGGTGCGATAAATCGGGTTGTGTCTGGCTGGTATTACAAGGTAAAGACGGACAATTCCAGCAAGTGGGCCGCTTGGAAGGGTTCAATGGTGGCGTGATGGTTGCCTCTTCGGCACATCATGGCTGGTACGATCTGCTGATACCATCCACCGAACAAGCGAATACCTTTTTAACGCTGGAACACGATGGCAACAGCTATCCAACCCATCCGGTCGCTAATAACCAACCACAGCCTGATCCAAATAGCTTGTTAGAGCTGCGATTTGCTGGCGACAACTGGCTCACCATGCCTTAACCAAGCATATCAGAGGCGTTAATGACTGACGTTAACGCCTCTTTGCTGGAAAATGCAGCAACTTTCGATATAATCCCCGCCCTTTTGACCGATTGAGACATCTGACCCATGGCCCATACTGCTTGTGCGCTGCATATTTTGGTAAAACATGAAGCTCAGGCATTAGACCTGATGAAACAACTTGCCGCTGGCGCAAACTTCCAGCAGTTAGCGAAGAAATATTCGACCTGCCCCTCGAAAAAACGCGGTGGTGATCTGGGCGAGTTTAAAAAAGGCGATATGGTACCGGCATTTGATAAAGCCGTTTTTTCCTGCGAAGTGATGAAACCGTTCGGCCCGGTGAAAACCCGCTTCGGTTACCACATCATCAAGGTCCTGTTCCGTACTTGATCATTCCGCGCCGAAACAGACGGAAACCCGTCGTTACGCGTAACAAAATACTTTTCCTCATAGCCTGAACAGGTAAGATAAATATTCCTCTATCTTACCCGGGCTTTGACATGTCATCCGGTTCATTACAGCAACCTGCGTTTATTCGTTTCTTAAGTAGCATGGCGCTCTCTTCCCTCGCCTACCAGATGTTGGTCGTGGCGGTCGGCTGGCAGGTTTATGACCTGACCCACAGTGCCATGAGTTTAGGTTTGATCGGCTTGATGCAATTCACGCCGCAATTTCTGCTCACACTGGTGGTGGGTCACGTTGCCGATCGTTATGACCGCCGTTTAATCGTCGTCGGCACCCGCTTATTGCAAGCCCTGCTGGTCAGCATCTTGGCATTGGGCAGCTGGCAAGGCTGGATCGCCATCCACGGTATTTTCGCCTGTGCCTTTTTACTCGGCGCCACGCGGGCATTTGAATCACCGGCCCAGCAAGCACTGTTGCCAAGCTTAATTGATAGCAGCAACTTGCCCCGCGCTTTAGCGCTGAACAGCTCATTACGTGAAGCTTCGGTGATCATTGGCCCGGCGCTAGGCGGGTTGTTGTATGCGTTGCATCCGGAAATGGTGTATTGGTGCAGTGCGGTGAGTTTTTTACTCTCCAGTGTGGCGATGTCGTTGATCCCTAAACCAGCCAAAATCGTGCATCGTGAACCACCAACGCTGCGTTCGGTATTTGCCGGCTTTAGTTATATCCGCCATAACCCCGTGGTGTTGGGTGCTATCTCACTCGATCTGTTTTCAGTGTTACTTGGTGGTGCGACGGCGCTGTTACCGATATTTGCCCGTGATATTTTAAACACCGGCCCATGGGGTTTGGGGTTATTGCGCGCCGCGCCCTCGGTCGGTGCGGTAGTGATGTCATTGTTGTTAGCCCGTTATGCGATCCGTAACAATGCGGGAAAAATCATGTTTGCCGCGGTAGCTGTGTTCGGGGTGGCGACCATTATTTTCGGCTTATCCGAATCGTTCCTGCTCTCTTTTACCGCATTACTGGTGTTGGGTGCGTCTGACATGGTCAGTGTGGTCGTACGCTCATCACTCATTCAGCTAGAAACACCGGATGAAATGCGTGGCCGTGTCAGTGCAGTGAATTTTATCTTTATCGGCGCATCAAATCAGTTAGGGGAATTTGAATCGGGCGTCACCGCTGCCTGGTGGGGCGTCGTGCCGGCCGTGGTGGTCGGTGGTATAGGAACGTTGTTGATTGTGGCCCTGTGGATGAAATATTTCCCGGCGCTGGTACAACGCCAGCAGCTCACCAAAGCCGTGAGTTAACCACTCCCGAATAATTTGCCAGACCCTAAATTGGGTCTGGCAGAGTCATAATTTATTTCAGCTGTTCGGTTAATTTGGTTATGTGATCAGGCGTGATCCCGCAGCAACCACCAATAATGGATGCGCCAAGTTCAACCCACTTTTGCGCCCAAACCAGATAGGCATCCGGCCCTAAATCAGCACGGATCTCATCCAATTCTGCATTGGCTTCCGCCTCTTTCGATTGCGCCGGAAACGCGTTGGCATACACACCGACCGGAATATCTTTCCCCTGACGTTTGATTTCAGCAACCGCATCCCGCACCGCGGCTGACATCACTTCTGGCTGACTGCAATTAAACAGCACGGCTGAAACATTTAACTCGATAGCCGCAGCCACCGCGTCAGTGACCGTTTCACCGGAACGTAATAAAGCCTCACCACCTGCCGGTTCATCATCCAGCGTAAACGACACCCATAGCGGTTTGCTGTTCTCACCCAACGCTTGACGCACCGCTTTAATTTCGGCAATCGAGCTTTGTGTTTCTGCCAACCAGTGATCAACAAATGGTTCCTGCGCCGCAATCAACACCCGATAAATACGCAGTGCCGCTTCCAGCTGAAACAGATCAGGGCGATAAGAGCCCAATACCGGCGACAGAGAACCGGCGACTTTCACCGGATGTGATGCATGATCAGCACAGGCGCGCGCAATTTCTGCCGCCAGCGTAGCCAGCTCATGCCCGCGCTCGGTAAAGCGGAGTTCGCCAATATGAAACGGCACCACCGCGTAACTGTTGGTGGTAATGATATCTGCACCACTGGCAATAAAGGCATTATGCGCTTGCGAAACGTATTGCGGCGCCTCTAATAAAGCCAACGCAGACCACTCTGGTTGCTGGAACGGCGCACCAATGCGTTTCAACTCACGCCCCATACCACCATCAAGAATTTGCACTTTACTCACGCCACAACTCCTTTTGTTTTATCCACAGAAAAACACTGTCTAAGCCAGATTATATAGTTCGATACACCATTCTTTCATGCGTGTTAGTTATAACCTATTGCGAAATATGAGAATAGATATGCAAATATCTTCGTAAGGCATTGCCGGTTTTTCTGATACATCTTGGCGTAAGCAAAACTATCTTACATTGAAGGAACAATGATGCTGGGTAAAACACTATTAACGCTGAGTCTGTTGGCAACCGCCGTATTAAGTCACTCTGCAACCGCTGGCGAAACGCTGGATCGCGTCAAACACAACGGTGAACTGGTTGCCGTAATGGATCAAAGCTACCCACCCTATTCCTTCCTGAATGATAAAAATGAAGAAGATGGCTTTGACGTCGATGTAGTCAAAGAAGTCGCCAAACGTCTGGGCGTGAAAAGCAAAATCGAAACGCCGTCCTGGGAAGTGATTGCCGCCGGGCACTGGCGTGGCCGTTGGGATATCTGCATCTGCTCGATGACACCTGATGAGAAAAAAGCCAAAGGGCTTGATTTTGTTGCTCCTTATTACAGCTCACCTGCCGTGCTGGTCACCAACGCAACGGGTAGCAGCATCAATAGCGTCAGTGACATCGAAAGCAAACGTATTGGCATCGAGCAAGGCTCTTCTTACGAGCGTTATTTACAAAAAGATTTGGTGATTGGTTACGGCGCCAAACCAATTCAATATCCATTTAAACAAGTGCAGCCGACCCCCTACAGCAGTGAAGACCTCGCGTATCAGGATCTCAGCTTAGGCGCAGGCAAACGCATCGACGGTATCGTGGCGAATCTGGTGACGGCGAATAAACGTATTCAGGCCAGCAACAGCAAGTTCAAAATCGTCGGCGCCCCTTTGTATGAAGAGCCAAACTGGGTTGCCGTGGATAAAGGCGATCAGGAATGGAATGCCACCATTAAGACCATTATCAACGAGCTGCATAAAGACGGCACCTTAAAGAAAATCTCGCTGAAATGGATTGGTTCTGACATTACCGCACAATAAGTTATTCACCACAGATGCTCTGTTGATAGAGCGTCTGTGGTTCACTGCGTAATTATTCTTCTTTTCCTCATTTTACTATTGCCTTCTGCCAGACCATCTTCGATCATGTGGGTTTGGTCACTTTGAGGGAACAATCATGCAAAGCAAAACTCTGCGTCGTTTAGTGCTGCTGGCTGGCGCGATGGCAATTAGCCATTCTGCCATTGCAGGTGAAACATTGGATCGTATCAAAAAGAACGGCGAGCTGGTCGGCGTTATGGATCAAGCCTATCCACCGTATTCATTTTTGAATGCCAAAAATGAAATGGACGGCATGGATGTCGATCTGACCAAAGAATTTGCAAAACGTCTGGGTGTAAAAGCCAAAATTGAAACCCCGGCCTGGGAAGTGATCACCTCCGGGAACTGGCGTGGCCGTTGGGATATCTGTATCTGCTCCATGACCCCCGATGCACAACGTGCTCGTTCACTGGATTTCGTGACCCATTATTACAGCTCACCAGCCGTGCTGGTGACTTCCGTCAACGGTAATTCATTGACTAAAGTTGCTGACATGGAAGGCAAAAAAATCGCTGCCCAGCAAGGTGGTTCCTATGAGCGTTACCTGAACAAAACCCTAGCGATGGAAGGTTTTGGTGCTAAACCAATTCAATATCCATTCAAGAGTGTTCAGGTTGCCCCTTACGGCAGTGAAGATCTGGCCTATCAAGATCTGGCTTTAGGTGCGGGTAAACGTATTGATGGTTTGGTGTCTAATCTGGTCACTGCTAATGAACGTATCAAAAAGACACCAGGCAAATTTAAGCTGGTGGGTGATGCGTTATATGAAGATCCAAACTGGGTTGCCACCGATAAAGGCGACAAAGAGTGGCACGATACCGTGGTGAAAATCTTCGACGACATGCGTAAAGATGGCACGCTGAAACAGATCTCTATCAAATGGATCGGTACTGATATCTCCCGTTAAGCGCATCAAGTCGTAAAACGTTCAACAAGGGCGAGTTTTCGCCCTTGTTTCTGCTTAGTAGACTGCATTTTGTGACACATTTCGCTAAACTAGCGTTTTTCTGATTCCACTTGAAAGGATTTCTCATTGAACCGCAACACCATCATGACCAGCAAATTTAAGTGGCAAGTCCTGCTGGTCTGGCTGGCGCTGATGATCGGCTTCGTATGGTTTATCGCCAAATTCGATCTGGACATGGGCTATGTCTGGGAAAAGCTGCCCTTCCTGACCGGCCTGCATCTTTCTCCTGATGGCTTTATTCAAGGCGTACCACTGACAATTTATGTCTGTGTGCTGGCGATGCTGGCCTCGGTGATCTTAGGTTTGCTGGCTGCCTTAGGCCGCTTAAGTCTGAACCCGCTGGCGTATGGCATCTCGACCTTTTATACCTCCTTTTTCCGGGGTACCCCGCTACTGTTGCAGGTATTGCTGATTTATCAGGGCTTACCGCAGATCGGGCCAGTCCCCACCGCAATCCCATCCGGCATTATTGCGCTGGCACTGTGTTATGGCGCGTATTTAAGTGAAATTTTCCGCTCGGCCATTGTGGTGATCGATAAAGGCCAATGGGAAGCCGCCATGGCGCTGGGCCTGAAGAAATACCAGATATTCTGGAAAGTGATCCTGCCGCAATCCATGAAAGTGGCCATTCCACCGAGCATGGCAATGTTTATTGCGATGCTGAAAGACTCATCACTGGTTTCCGTGATGGGGCTGTGGGAAATCATGTTTCTGGCGCAAAGTTACGGCCGTTCCGCCTACCGCTATATGGAGATGTTGATCACCGCCGCAGTGATTTACTGGATCCTGTCGTTCATTCTGGAATTGCTGCAATCCCGCTTGGAAAAAATCTTCCACGGTGGCAAAACACGTTAATCAGTAAATTGCAAAGAGGTGCGTTTTGACGAAGTATCAGGTCACAGCCCAAGAAAAACGCATCCTCCCCTGGCTCGCTGCCGTCGGGTTCTTTATGCAAGCCCTCGACGGCACTATTCTGAATACCGCACTGCCCACCATCGCCACCGATTTTCAGGTTAGCCCACTGCAGATGCAGGCTGCAATTATCAGTTATATGCTAACCGTGGCGATGCTGATCCCCGCCTCCGGCTGGCTGGCTGACCGTTTCGGCACGCGACATGTCTTTCTGTTCTCGATTGTGCTGTTCTCGGCCGGTTCACTGTTTTGTGCCGAATCGACCTCATTAACACAACTGGTCATCGCCCGGATCATTCAGGGCGTCGGCGGCGCGTTATTGGTGCCTGTCGGCCGGCTGGCAATCTTGCGCGTCTTCCCCAAAGAGGAATTTCTGCGCGCCATGTCGATGGTGGTGATCCCCGGTTTGATCGGGCCTCTCATTGGCCCGCTGCTGGGTGGTTTGCTGGTGCAACACACCTCATGGCCGTGGATATTTTTAATCAACCTGCCGATCGGGTTGCTGGGCTGTATTCTGGCGTTTTTCTTCATGCCCAATATCAGGGAAGTAACCGCTTCTTTCGATTGGAAAGGTTATCTCTGTTTTAGTAGCGGGATTGTCTTGCTGTCGATTGCGATCCAACGCTTAGGTGAAGCGGGTGCCAGTTTAATCGCCTTTTTGGCACTGGCACTGCCCGGTCTGTTTGCCCTGTATGCTTACTTCTGGCACAGCCAACGTCACCCGCATGCTCTGTTCAGCCGGACGTTATTTAAAAACTCCAGTTTCCGCATCGGCATTATTGGTAATTTGATTGCCCGCTTAGGCAGCGGAGCGTTGCCCTTTCTGACCCCGCTCTTTTTACAAGTCGCGCTGGGGTTTAGCCCAACCCATGCCGGATTAACCATGATGCCGATTGCATTGGGTGCCATGAGCACAAAATTGTTAGCCAATCGGGTGGTGCTGCGCTTTGGTTACCGGCCCGTGCTGATGACGAACACGCTGTTGCTCGGTGCGTTGATCACCGGATTTGCCACCGTCAACCACGCCACCCCGTATGCATTATTACTGTTTTATCTGGCCTTGCTGGGTGTGTTTAATTCGCTGCAATTTACCGCGATGAATACGCTGACTTTGGGCAAACTCGAGCGGGATGAAGCCAGCAGTGGTAACAGTTTACTGTCAGTGGTCATGCAACTGTCGATGAGTCTGGGCGTCGCCATTTCGGCCACCCTATTTTCATGGTTTTATGGTGCCAGTGTTTCCTTACACAATTTGCAGGCCACCAGCCTGCAACAACAGGAAATTGTCAGCGCTTTTCATGCTACTTATATCACTGTCGGTTGTCTCAGTATGCTGGCCACACTGATTTTCCGGCACATACCGCAGAAGCTCATCCCCCAAAATAATCCCGAGCTGACTTCCGATGAAGAAGAGCCGGTTATCAGGAGATAAACATGTTTAAAGCCTTACTGTTGCAACAACAAGACAAACAAACCATTGCCTCGATTGAACAGTTGGATGACAGCCAGCTCCCCGCCGGTGATGTAACCGTGGCGGTGAAATACTCCTCGCTGAACTACAAAGATGGTCTCGCTATTACCGGCAAAGGCAAAATCGTGCGTCAATGGCCGATGGTGCCCGGCATTGATTTCGCCGGTCAGGTGCTGGAATCAACCGACGCGCGCTACAAAACCGGTGACGACGTCGTGCTGACCGGCTGGGGTGTCGGTGAAGGCCACTGGGGCGGTATGGCCGAAAAAGCGCGTGTTAGCGCTGACTGGCTGGTGCCATTAACGACCGGTTTAACTGCGCTGCAAGCCATGCAAATTGGCACCGCCGGGCTGACCGCAATGCTGTGTGTCATGGCGTTGGAAGAGGCCGGTATTACACCGGAACAAGGTGACATTTTAGTCACCGGTGCCAGCGGTGGTGTGGGCAGTGTGGCCGTCAGTTTACTGGCCGCGAAAGGTTACAGCGTGATCGCCGCTACCGGGCGCGAATCAAATCGAGAATTATTACTGCAATTGGGGGCAAAACAGGTGATCACCCGCGATGAATTACTGACCCCAATTCGTGCGCTGGATAAACAAGTTTGGGCCGGTGCAGTCGATACCGTCGGCAGCTCTGTGCTGGCTAAAGTCTTATCGCAGATGAATTACGGTGGTGCCGTGGCAGCCTGTGGTCTGGCGGGCGGTTTCGATCTGCCAGCAACCGTGATGCCGTTTATTTTACGCAATGTACGACTGCAAGGCGTTGATTCGGTGATGTGCCCGTTGGAACGTCGTCAGCAAGCCTGGCAACAGCTGGCTCAACTATTACCGGCCAGTTTCTATGATCACGCTTGTGAAGAGATCATTTTGGAAGAAGCACCAGAAGCGGCGGCTAAAATCATGGATGGTCAGATCACCGGTCGGGTAGTGATTAAAATCTAAGTTTTTCACTTAACATCGACTACCGGAAATGGCGCGATCAGCGTGACTTCCGGTAGTTAGTATATTTGCCGTCGGCATAACATATCCCACATTGATAACTTTACAGCGCCGAATCGCAGCAGTTAGATTGAACGCCATTTCATTCTATTGCGACAAGGACGACCTCTCATGAAAGACGCAACACTGGCGCTGCACCATGGCTTCCAGAATGACCCCACCACCAAAGCAGTCGCGGTACCGATTTATCAAACCGTCGCTTACGAATTCGATAACGCGCAACATGGCGCAGATCTGTTTAACTTAGCCGTGCCCGGCAACATCTACACCCGCATCATGAACCCAACCAACGATGTGCTGGAACAACGTCTGGCAGCCTTGGAAGGCGGCATCGCGGCTTTAGTGACATCAGCGGGCAGTGCGGCCATTAACTATGCGCTGCAAACGCTGACTCGCGTTGGTGATAACATCGTCTCCACACCGCAACTGTATGGCGGCACCTACACGTTGTTCGCGCACATGCTGCCAAGTTTTGGTGTGGAAGTGCGTTTCGCGCGTGATGATTCGCCCGAAGCGATTGCTGAACTAATCGATGACAAAACCAAAGCCGTGTATTGCGAAAGTATCGGCAACCCAGCCGGTAACATTGTCGATCTGGAAGGGTTGGCCCGTGTCGCACACGCGCAAGGCGTACCACTGGTGGTCGATAACACCGTCGCTTCACCGGTATTGTGTAAACCAATCCAGTTCGGTGCCGACATTGTCGTGCACTCCATCACCAAATATGTGGGTGGCCATGGTAACTCACTGGGTGGCGTGATCGTCGACTCAGGTAAATTCCCATGGGCTGACCATGCGGAACGTTTCCCGCAATTCAGCCAACCCGAAGCCGCTTACCACGGCGTGGTGTATAACGAAGCCTTCGGCCCGGCGGCCTTTATTGCCCGTGCGCGTACCGTACCATTACGCAACACCGGTTCGACTTTGTCACCGATGAATGCCTTCTTGCTGCTGCAAGGCTTAGAAACGCTGTCACTGCGCATGGAACGTCATGTAGAAAATGCCCGTAAAGTGGCGGAATATCTGCAAAGCCACGACAAAGTGGCATGGGTGAGTTACGCCGGTTTACCGGATCATCCGCACCATGCACTGGCGCAGAAATACATGAACGGCACCCCATCCGCCATCCTCTCTTTTGGTCTGAAAGATGGCTACGAAGCCGGTGTCCGTTTCTACGATGCGCTGAAAATCTTCAAACGTCTGGTGAATATCGGTGATGCGAAATCACTGGCCTGTCACCCCGCTTCCACCACACATCGTCAGATGACCGAGGAAGAACAAGCCAAAGCCGGTGTGAAACCAGAAATGATCCGTCTGTCAGTTGGTATTGAAGCAATCGAAGACATTCTGGACGATCTGAACCAAGCCTTGCAGGCGTAATTCCCGTCAAAAACAAAAAGCGCCTTTCGGCGCTTTTTTTATCCAAAACGATCCGTTACTGCGCCGTCAGCCCAACCTCTGAACTCATGATCGTCGCCTGTTCTTGCTGGGCGGCATGTAACCAAGCCTGCACATCGGCATCATGTAACACCGTTTGCATATACTCGGCCGCAAAACCCTGACAATCAACACCATAGGTATTAAAACGGAACACCACGGGCGCAAACATCGCATCAGCAATGGTAAATTCACCAAATAACCATGGCCCAGACTCGCCGTAGCGCAAGCGACATTCCGTCCAGATCGCCTGAATGCGTTCGATATCGCGCGCCAGCGCCTCATCACCAACGATTTCACGACCCGTTGCGCGGCAATTCATCGGCATCTGGCTACGCAGGCTCATAAAACCAGAGTGCATTTCCGCACTGATCGAACGGGCAAACGCCCGTGCCGCCGGATCACGCGGCCATGCCTGTGGAAATTGCTCGGCCAGATATTCCGCAATCGCCAGCGAATCCCAGATCGCCAGCTCGCCATCCAGTAACACCGGCACTTTGCCAACCGGAGAAAAACGCATGACTTGCTGTTTAAAGTCTTCCGTTTGCAGTAAGACCTGAGTTTCTTCGAAGCTAACGCTTAATTTACGCAACAATAACCAAGGCCGCAGCGACCAAGATGAATAATTTTTATTGCCAATAATCAGTTGAAACGCAGGCATACCGCCTCCTCAAGGTCACACCAATGGGGATAACAACGCTTTATGTACCTTAAACACAATTTTACGCAGCTCACCCGGTTCAGTCAGAGTGCATAACGGGG
The DNA here is from genome assembly GCF_963556105.2 of uncultured Tolumonas sp. NCBI lineage: Bacteria > Pseudomonadati > Pseudomonadota > Gammaproteobacteria > Aeromonadales > Aeromonadaceae > Tolumonas > uncultured Tolumonas sp. The sequence goes on along the minus strand of NZ_OY829945.1, from coordinate 375,713 downwards.
TATGTAATTCACCCGGTGTTATCACCACAAAATCGCCTGGCTGCAAACCAATATAGCTGGTGGCTGGCTCATCCATAAAATAAAGATCCGGGTGCGGATTATCGCTGCGGTCCAACGTAACCGCATGTGGCCCACAGCCAATCCACTCTTCACCTGACAATAACAACTGAATGTCGAGGTATGTATCATGGAACTCAGCGCGACGTTCGATCACCAGTTGCGAGGTATCCATCGATACGATCATAAACAGCGGATCTTTCGGCAATTCTGCGGGGGCAAATTGTGCCGGTACCGTCAGATCGGTTTTACCTTTCGGCAGTGCCAAGACATCGGCATTCGTGGCCACAAAATCACGTAACACGGTCGCAATCAGCGGATGCAGCAGGCAGTCATCCAATTGCTGTAAATTACCAATAAACATAATAAGCTCGTCCTCAAATTCCGGCACAAGGTGGCCGAATGGTTAGCGATTACTGCCACCAGCATAAATAACTGCTGAGAGGATCACAAACCGGATTCCCATTTCTGCGGCTAATTTGCTGAGAACCACCTGAATCGGGCAATTCTGGATTTGCTTGCTTGCCTAAGCGGGGAAAAATCCGAACAATACTGCAAAGTGAGTTTTCTCGGCCTGTTATGACTAAACGCCTTACTATTCTTGATATCGCCAAACTGAGTGGCGTGGGTAAATCCACCGTGTCACGGGTGCTGAACCAAGACCCGAATGTCAATCCGCAAACCCGCGATCGGGTGGAGACCGTGATCCGGGAACATGGTTTCGAACCCAGTAAATCGGCTCGCGCCATGCGCACCAACAGTGCCCGTCTGGTCGGCATTATCGTGTCACGCCTCGATTCGGCATCCGAAAATCGTGCTGTGCGTGGCATGCTCGAAATCCTCTATGCGCGTGGTTATGATGCCATGCTGATGGAAAGTGAATTTGATCCGCAGAAAGTCGATGAACATCTGGCGCTCTTAGCCCGCCGCGGTGTCGATGGTGTGATCTTATTTGCGTTCAGTGCTCTCGATCTGGAACAACTGCGCCCATGGCAAAACAAGCTGGTGCTCATGGCACGCGATTGGCCACAGATGGCCTCGGTTTGTTATGACGATCAAGGTGCAATCGGGCGGATCTTGCAGCAGCTGTATGCCGATGGCAGTCGTCACATCGACTTTATCGGTGTTGACCCCAGCGATGCGACCACCGGTGCCTTGCGTTTGCAAGCCTACCAGCAATTTTGTGTCCAACAACAACTGCCTTGCCGTTACTTAACCGGCAGTTTAGATGTACAAAGCGGCTACGACCTGACCGCGAAACTGCTAACCCCCATGACCGATGCGGTGGTTTGCGCCACTGACACACTGGCACTGGGTGCCGCGAAGTATCTGCAAGAACAACAACGTCACGATGTGAAACTCACCGGGGTGGGTAATAATCCGCTGCTGCATTTCCTGTTTCCACAGGTGCAATCCATCGATCCCGGCTATAAACAAGCTGGCCGCCTTGCCGCTGAACAGCTGTTATTGCAGTTGGAACAAGACGCCGCACCTTGTGCGCAAATAGCCCCCTCGCATAGCTAAATAGCGTCAAAAATTAAACAGCGTCAAACGACAGCTAAATTAACCATCCCCTCACGCCACAGATCCGGATCCAACGCTGGATCTGTGAACAATCACGCAAATTGGGAACGTTCCCTTTTGTGTTTTAATTAATCAGCTGCATACTTATTGGGAACGTTACCAACTATACTTAAACCATCTTCCATCATGGAACGACGGTTTTGTTCACCAGGGGACACACATGAGCAAATCATTCTCTCAGGACGTTACTCGTCTGATCAGTCTGGTCGGCGGCAAAGATAATATTGCCACCGTCAGCCACTGCCTGACCCGGCTGCGTTTTGTACTGAAAAACACGGCACAAGCCGATATCAAAGCCATAGAAACGATTCCATCCGTCAAGGGTTGTTTTACCAATGCCGGTCAATTTCAGGTGGTCATTGGCACCGAAGTGGATGAGTTTTATAAACTACTCATCGCACAAACCGGTGTCGATGGCGCCAGTAAAGAGGCGGCCAAAGTGGCGGCACGCCAGAATATGAGTGTGCTGGAACGCTCAATCTCCCACTTAGCTGAAATTTTTGTACCGTTGTTACCGGCCATTATTACCGGTGGTTTGATCTTAGGTTTCCGGAATGTCATCGGCGACATCAAGATGTTCGATGGCAAGAGCCTGACCGAGATCAGCCAGTTTTGGGCCACCGTTCACTCGTTCCTGTGGCTGATTGGTGAAGCTATTTTCCACTTCCTGCCAGTGGGTGTGTGCTGGGCCACGGTGCGCAAACTCGGTGGCAGCGAGATCCTGGGGATCGTGTTGGGTATTACGTTGGTCAGCCCGCAACTGATGAATGCCTATCTGATCGGCCAGCAAGCACCGGAAGCCTGGAACTTTGGTCTGTTCGCGATCCAGAAAGTCGGTTATCAGGCCCAGGTTATTCCTGCGATTTTAGCTGGTGCGCTGCTGGCTTATATCGAAACACGGCTGAAACAGATCGTACCGGCTTACCTCTATCTGGTCGTTGTACCCTTTGTTTCACTGATCCTGGCAGTCATTCTGGCACATAGCCTGATTGGTCCATTCGGTCGCTGGATCGGTGATGGCGTGGCATTTGCGGCTAAATCCGTGATGACCGGTAGCTTCGCACCGATTGGCGCCTCGCTGTTTGGTTTCCTGTATGCACCATTGGTGATTACCGGCGTGCATCACACCACCAACGCCGTCGATCTGCAGTTAGTACAAAGCATGGGCGGCACACCAATATGGCCTCTGATTGCCCTGTCTAACATCGCTCAGGCTTCAGCGGTAATGGGCATCATCTTCATCAGCCGTAAAGCTAACGAACGTGAAATTTCTGTTCCTGCTGCGATTTCTGCTTATCTCGGCGTCACCGAACCAGCAATGTATGGCATCAACCTGCGTTACAAATTCCCAATGTTGTGTGCGATGGTTGGTTCTGCGCTGGCGGGTCTGGTGTGTGGTTACAGCGGTGTGCTGGCCAATGGCATCGGTGTGGGTGGTCTACCTGGCATTCTGTCTATCCAGCCACAATTCTGGGGCATTTACTCCGTGGCCATGCTGATCGCAATTGCTGTGCCTATGCTGCTGACCATCGCCGTGTATAAACACAAATTCCGTAATCAATCACCTGCTGAAATCTCTGCTACGGAAGCGGTTTAACCCGAATAACAATAATTTCCTGCTGCGGTCACTGGCCGCAGCCTTTTCTTGGAATGGAGTGTTTTGATGTCTTATTCTCAACATGACTGGTGGCGTCAGGCGGTGGTGTATCAGATCTACCCGAAAAGCTTTCAAGATTCCGGTAATAAAGGCACCGGCGACTTGCAAGGCATCATTCAACGCCTCGATTATCTGCAACAACTGGGCGTTGATGCATTATGGCTCACCCCGATCTACAGCTCTCCGCAGATCGATAATGGCTATGACATTGCCGATTATTACGCCATCGACCCGGCTTTCGGTAGCATGGCCGATTTTGAACAACTGGTGAGTGCCTGCAAACAACGTGGTTTGCACATCATTATGGATATGGTGTTTAACCACACCTCCACGGAACACGTCTGGTTTAAAACGGCACTGCGCGATCCCCAGAGCCGCTTTCGTGATTTCTACATCTGGCGTGATCCGGTCCATGGTCAAGAGCCGAATAACTGGCAATCCAAGTTTGGTGGTAATGCCTGGGCATTCGATGAAAACAGTGGTCAATATTACCTGCATCTGTTCAGTGAACAACAAGCCGACCTGAATTGGGAAAACCCGGAAGTCCGCGCCGAAATCAAAAAAGTACTGCATTTCTGGGTCGATAAAGGGGTCGATGGTTTCCGCCTCGATGTCATTAATCTCATCTCCAAACAACAAGATTTTTGTGATGATCTGACCGGTGATGGCCGTCGCTTTTATACCGATGGCCCGCGAGTGCATGACTATCTGCAAGAATTATCCCGCGATGTATTCGTGCCACGCCACTGCATGACGGTTGGGGAAATGTCCTCCACCACACTGGCACATTGCCAGCAATATTCACAACAAGATGGTCGCGAACTCTCGATGGTGTTTAATTTCCATCACCTGAAGGTCGATTATCCGAACGGCGAAAAATGGCAGTTGGCGGCGCCGGATTTTATTGAGTTGAAAAAAATCTTTGCCGAATGGCAAAACGGCTTGCATCAGCAAGGCTGGAGCGCGCTGTTCTGGTGTAATCATGATCAACCGCGCATCGTGTCGCGTTTTGGGCATGAAGGGGAATATCGAGAAAAATCAGCCAAGATGCTGGCTACTGTCTTACATATGCTGCAAGGCACTCCCTATATTTATCAGGGGGAAGAGATCGGCATGACCAATCCGCATTTCACCCAAATTGATGACTACCGTGATGTGGAAAGCCTGAATCTCTATCTGGCCCATCAGGCACAAGGGGTGGCAACCGAGGAGACGTTGCAAACACTGGCTGCGCGTTCGCGTGATAACAGCCGCACACCAATGCAATGGGACACATCAACCGGAGCTGGTTTTAGCCAAGGCACACCGTGGATTCCACTGAGTGATAATCACGTACAGATCAATGTGAGCAATGCGCTGGCAGATAAAGCTTCCGTGTTTTATCACTATCAGCAACTGATCCAACTGCGGAAACAATACCCCATCATTGCCGAAGGCAACTATCAGGATCTGCTCCCCAATCACCCAACACTCTGGTGTTATCAGCGTCAATATGGCGAACAAAAACTGCTCGTGGTCGCCAATTTAAGCGCAACAGAAACCGCGTTTGAATTACCGGAACATTGGCAACACACTGACAGCCAATGCCTGATCCACAATGAAACGTCCTTACCTGAGCTATGTCACCGCGATCTAAAACCATATGAAGTGATGGTCTGGCTGCACAGTTAAATATGCTACCAGTTGCAGTTTTTACGAGACGCCAGCTTGTTGCGAATAAGCTGGCGTGTTAATAATTCTGTACCATCTATTTATCTGAGGCGTCTTATGCCTGTACTCACGCATGAACAACAAACTCAACTCATGGCCGCCGCCAAAGCCAGTATCCGCCATGCTTACATGCCCTATTCCAACTATTCCGTCGGAGCAGCAGTCTTAACCAGCGATGATCAGATCTTCAGTGGTATTAATATTGAAAATGCCGCCTATCCAGCTGGTACCTGTGCCGAACGTGTGGCACTGGGGAATGCCATCAGCCAGGGGCATACTCAATTCAAAGCCATTGCCGTTTTTTCTCCCAAAGGTGAAATCAGCCCCTGTGGTATTTGCCGCCAATTCATCTCTGAATTCGGCCCCGATATTCAGATCTTGTTCCAGTGGCAAGGCCAGTTACAGCAAGTCGCAATCAAAGAATTACTGCCCTTTTCATTTAGTAAAACGCAATTAAACGCCTGATTTATCACTTAATACCTCATTTGCACACTGATCATTTGAATGACAAGCATAATTCAATCGTAACAGTGTGCAAAACAGCACTGATCTGAACTTACATTCTCTCGTACTATCTTTGACACGTTTTAGTTTCAACACCCTCGTTGTCAGATAAATTGCTATCGGAGACGCCTTGTGAATTATTCTTTCCATCATCCAGCAGCACACGCCACTCGTGAGGACACTCAAGCATCAGCACTGCCCGCACCCACTCGCACGCTATGGTTACAAGGCGATAATGTCGCGACAAAACGGCAGGAACTGCTCGATTACTTCATCCAGACCTACGATTTATATGATTCACTGTTTGATTGTCTCGCGCACGAAGATGCGTGGTATAAGAAAGCCATTCCGCTGCGCCATCCGCTGATTTTCTATTACGGCCACACCGCGAGTTTTTTCATCAATAAACTGTTTGCTGCCCAACAAATCAACCAGCGAATTAATGCACAAATTGAAGCCATGGTGGCGATCGGTGTTGATGAGATGAGCTGGGATGATCTTGATGAAACGCATTACAATTGGCCAACCATCGCCGAGTTGCGGACGTATCGCCACCAAGTCAAAACCCGCGTTATACAATTTATTCAAGACATGCCTTTGGAATTACCCATCAGTTGGGGCAGTCCAGCATGGACTATCCTGATGGGAATTGAACATGAACGTATTCACCTCGAAACCTCGTCCGTACTGATTCGCCAGCTGCCATTGTCTGTGGTGCGATCGCAACCGCGCTGGCAGCACTATCCACACATACGCCAGCAGCCAAATACGGTACCGACCAATCAATTACTGCCCGTTGCCGCCGCTACCATCCAAATGGGCAAACCAGACAGCGATGCCACCTATGGTTGGGATAACGAATACGGTCAACGCGAAATTAAATTAGATACCTTCCAAGCCAGTAAATATCTGGTCAGTAATGCGGAATTTCTCGAATTTGTTCTGGCTGGAGGTTACCAACATCCGCAATGGTGGAGCACAGAAGGCCAGGAGTGGCTCAAATTCACCAAGGCCGATAAACCCACCTTCTGGCAGGGCGATATTCAGCAAACCGATACCCTGCGTTTGCGTCTGATGACGGAAGAGATCGCCATGCCATGGGATTGGCCAGTGGAAACTAACCAGCTGGAAGCCGCTGCATTTTGTCGTTGGAAAGCCGCACAAACCGGTTTACCAATTCAACTGCCTTGCGAAGCCGAATGGATGGCACTGCGCCAGAATATTTCAACCGATCAACCTGACTGGCAACAAGCTCCGGGGAATATCAATTTGGAATATTGGTCATCATCGAGCCCTATTGATCAATTTCCACAAGGCGAGTTTTACGACGTGATCGGTAATGTCTGGCAATGGAGCAGCACCGCAATTGATGGCTTCGACGGCTTCCGAGTGCACCCGTTATACGATGATTTTTCCACCCCAACATTCGATGGCAAACATAATCTAATCAAAGGTGGTTCATGGATCTCTACCGGTAATCTGGCGCTGAAAAATTCCCGATATGCTTTTCGACGTCACTTTTTCCAACATGCCGGTTTTCGTTATGTAGTGTCCCGTTATCAGGAACCACTCATTGTTAACCCTTACGAAACGGATCCACTGATCGCGCAATACCTTGATTCACACTATGGCGCCAGCCATTTTGATGTGCCAAATCACTGCCAACGGCTGGCCGAAATTGCTGCCGAAGTCTGCCAGCAGCCAATCCGAGCATTAGATATTGGTTGTTCCGTCGGTCGTGCGAGTTTTGAACTAGCGAAACATTTTCAACATGTCGATGCCGTTGATTATTCCGCCCGTTTTATCGATATCGCGCAAACACTAGCCCAGCAAAACAGTTTCCGTTATGCCATTCCAACCGAAGGGGAATTAGTCGAATACCGTGAAGCGAAATTGACGGACTGCCAATTCGATCCTGAATTGGCCAGCAGGATCCATTTTACCCAAGGCGATGCCTGTAACCTGAAAGGCAAATATCAGCACTATGATTTGATCCTTGCTGCCAACATGCTGGATCGGCTACGCGAACCGGCACATTTTCTCGCCGATCTTGCCCATCGATTACGCGATGGCGGCATTCTGATGCTGTGCTCACCACATACCTGGCAAGTGGAATCAACATCGAAACATAATTGGCTTGGCGGGATCAGAGAGAACGGTGAAGCACGAACCACTTATCAGTATCTACAGCGTATACTGAGTACTGAATTTGAAGAGCTACAACCCGCACAGGACATTCCGTTTGTGTTGCAAGAAACCGCACGGAAATACCAATATCTGTTGTCACAACTGACAATTTGGCGAAAGAAGTAACGTGTATTTTTATAAATACCGGAAAACAAAAAGCCCTGAACTTATGTTCAGGGCTTAGTATTTGAGAGCCTGGCAGTTTCCTACTCTCACATGGCGAATGCCACACTACCATCGGCGTAACAGCATTTCACTTCTGTGTTCGGCATGGGAACAGGTGGTTCTACTGTGCTCTGGCTACCAGGCAAATTCTTTTTAATAAAAAAGCCTTAGTTAACGCTAAGGCTTTTCAAAATATTGGCGGAGTGGACGGGACTCGAACCCGCGACCCCCGGCGTGACAGGCCGGTATTCTAACCGACTGAACTACCACTCCGCACTTTTCTCTCTATGCTCGCTCAACCGTTGTCACCCAGTCAAGGTCTTCACATCAATTTAGGAGCCTGGCAGTGTCCTACTCTCACATGGCGAATGCCACACTACCATCGGCGCTACAACGTTTCACTTCTGTGTTCGGCATGGGTACAGGTGGTTCCATCGCGCTATTGCCGCCAGGCATATTCGGTTAAATCAGAAAGCTGACTCTAAATTCGTTTCTTTATCTAGTTCGTTCAATCAATCAAACAAGCTCTTAGCTTAAAACCACTTGGGTGTTGTATGGTTAAGCCTCTCGGGTCATTAGTATGGGTTAGCTCAATGTATCACTACACTTACACACCCCACCTATCAACGTCGTAGTCTTCAACGGCCCTTCAGAGGACTTATAGTCCTAGGGATGACTCATCTCGTGGCAAGTTTCCCGCTTAGATGCTTTCAGCGGTTATCTTTTCCGAACTTAGCTACCGGGCAGTGCCATTGGCATGACAACCCGAACACCAGCGGTTCGTTCACTCCGGTCCTCTCGTACTAGGAGCAACCCCACTCAATCATCCAACGCCCACGGCAGATAGGGACCGAACTGTCTCACGACGTTCTGAACCCAGCTCGCGTACCACTTTAAATGGCGAACAGCCATACCCTTGGGACCAACTTCAGCCCCAGGATGTGATGAGCCGACATCGAGGTGCCAAACACCGCCGTCGATATGAACTCTTGGGCGGTATCAGCCTGTTATCCCCGGAGTACCTTTTATCCGTTGAGCGATGGCCCTTCCATTCAGAACCACCGGATCACTATGACCTGCTTTCGCACCTGCTCGACCTGTCCGTCTCGCAGTTAAGCGGGCTTATGCCATTGCACTAACCTCACGATGTCCGACCGTGATTAGCCCACCTTCGTGCTCCTCCGTTACTCTTTGGGAGGAGACCGCCCCAGTCAAACTACCCACCAGACACTGTCCCTGGCCCAGATAATGGGCTGAGGTTAGAACATCAAACATACCAGGGTGGTATTTCAAGGACGGCTCCAGCACAACTAGCGTCATGCCTTCAAAGCCTCCCACCTATCCTACACAGGTAGGTTCAATGTTCAGTGTCAAGCTATAGTAAAGGTTCACGGGGTCTTTCCGTCTAGCCGCGGGTACACCGCATCTTCACGGCGAATTCGATTTCACTGAGTCTCGGGTGGAGACAGCATGGCCATGGTTACACCATTCGTGCAGGTCGGAACTTACCCGACAAGGAATTTCGCTACCTTAGGACCGTTATAGTTACGGCCGCCGTTTACCGGGGCTTCGATCAAGAGCTTCGCTTGCGCTAACCCCATCAATTAACCTTCCGGCACCGGGCAGGTGTCACACCCTATACGTCCACTTTCGTGTTTGCAGAGTGCTGTGTTTTTGTTAAACAGTCCCAGCCATCTGGTCACTGCGGCTGCCATTAGCTCCAGAAGCAAGTTCCTTCACCAACAACAGCGTACCTTCTCCCGAAGTTACGGTACTATTTTGCCTAGTTCCTTCACCCGAGTTCTCTCAAGCGCCTTGGTATTCTCTACCTGACCACCAGTGTTGGTTTGGGGTACGGTTCTTTGTAACCTGAAGCTTAGAGGCTTTTCCTGGAAGCGTGGCATCAGTAACTTCATGACCGTAGTCACTTCGTCTCGGCTCTCGGAATAAAGTACAGCGGATTTGCCTACCGTACATCCCTACCACCTTTCACCAGCTCTACCAACCGCTGGCCTACCTAGCCTTCTCCGTCCCCTCATCGCAGTTACAAAAAGTGCAGGAATATTAACCCGCTTCCCATCGACTACGCCTTTCAGCCTCGCCTTAGGGGCCGACTCACCCTGCCCCGATTAACGTTGGACAGGAACCCTTGGTCTTCCGGCGAGGGAGTCTTTCACTCCCTTTAACGTTACTCACGTCAGCATTCGCACTTCTGATATCTCCAGCATGCGTTACCACACACCTTCACAGACTTACAGAACGCTCCCCTACCACTTGCCTTACGGCAAATCCGCAGCTTCGGTGACTAGTTTAGCCCCGTTACATCTTCCGCGCAGGCCGACTCGACTAGTGAGCTATTACGCTTTCTTTAAATGATGGCTGCTTCTAAGCCAACATCCTAGCTGTCTAAGCCTTCCCACATCGTTTCCCACTTAACTAGTACTTTGGGACCTTAGCTGGCGGTCTGGGTTGTTTCCCTCTTCACGACGGACGTTAGCACCCGCCGTGTGTCTCCCGGATAGTACTTACTGGTATTCGGAGTTTGCATCGAGTTGGTAAGTCGGGATGACCCCCTAGTCGAAACAGTGCTCTACCCCCAGTAGTATTCGTCCGAGGCGCTACCTAAATAGCTTTCGGGGAGAACCAGATATCTCCGAGTTTGATTGGCCTTTCACCCCTAGCCACAGGTCATCCCCTAATTTTGCAACATTAGTGGGTTCGGTCCTCCAGTACCTGTTACGGCACCTTCAACCTGCCCATGGCTAGATCACTCGGTTTCGGGTCTACACCCTGCAACTAGTCGCCCAGTTAAGACTCGGTTTCCCTACGGCTCCCCTATTCGGTTAACC